>NZ_PCZF01000049.1:0-11265 GCF_002554115.1 Lactobacillus sp. UMNPBX4 | reverse complement strand
TCAAGCCTCTATTAATCCTGTATTTAAACTGTCTAATTTTTAGGTCTCAGTTCATCATAAGAAACGAAGCTTTTTTGCTTGCCTAATTATTTATTTTCATTAACTACTTTAACGATTTGAATCAATACAGTTGGCATTACTGCAAGACCAATAATCCAAAAAAGTTGAGTGCCAGTTAAAGGAGTTACGGCAAACAAACCGTGCAATGCTGGTACAAACAAGATTAATGCTAAAAGCAATGTACCTACAGCAAATGCAGCTAAGCTGTACCAGTTGTTCTTAAAGCCAATCTTGAAAATGCTGTGTTGTGAACGACAGTTGAAACCGTGAAGCAATCTAGCAAATGTCAAAGTAGAGAATGCCATCGTACATGCAACAGCTGGACTAGTTTGACGACCAATCATGAAGGCGGTAATTACGCCGACTGCAATGATCAAGCCTTGAAGTCCTACCTTGGTAACTAATGATTTATCCAAAATACCAACCTTAGGATCACGTGGCTTTCTGTCCAATACATCTGGAGCACCTGGTTCCACACCGATTGCTAAAGCTGGAAGAGAGTCAGTAACTAAGTTAATGAACAGTAATTGTACAGCGATAAATGGTACTGAGAAACCACCAATTGAAGCAAATAATACCGTAATAATAGCTGACAAGTTACCTGAAAGCAGGTACATAATAGCATTTTTAATGTTTTCAAAAACAGTTCTACCATTAGCAACAGCCTTGATGATGGTTGCGAAATTATCATCAGCCAAGATCATGCTGGCAGCGTCCTTAGATACTTCCGTGCCAGTGATTCCCATGGCAACACCAATGTCGGCTTTCTTTAAAGCAGGGGCATCGTTAACACCGTCACCAGTCATAGAAACGATATGATCCTTCTTTTGCCATGCGTTAACAATTCTGATCTTGTTTTCAGGAGATACACGAGCATAAACAGAAATCTTCTCAATCTTTTGTTCAAGCTCTTCATCGCTCATCTTATCAAGTTCAAGACCAGTAACAGCTAAGTCACCATCGTTGAAGATACCAATCTTTTTAGCAATAGCAACTGCAGTAACCTTGTGGTCACCGGTGATCATTACAGTACGGATACCAGCTTTTTTAGCTCTGGCAACAGCTGCAATACTTTCTTCACGAGGTGGGTCCATTTCAGAAACCAAGCCAATGAAGGTAAAGCCATTTTCTGTTTCAGGTGTTAAGTCCTCATCGCTTTCTTTATAAGCGAAAGTTAACACACGCAAACCATTTTCGGAGAAGTGTTGGTTTTGAGCTAAGATTTGCTTCTTATCTTCTTCCGTGATTGGACGAACTTCGTCATCTAATCTAATGTTAACGCAGCGATCAAGCAAGACATCGATGGCACCCTTAACAAAGATAGTAGGAACTGTATGAATCAAGTGCTTAGTACTCATCAATTTTCTATCAGAGTCAAAAGGTACTTCTTGCTTACGAGTTAAAAGCCCTCTTAAATCTTCTTCAGTTAAGCCTAAGCCTTTATCACCTAAGTCGATACCAGGTACTTGGCGGTACATTTCTAATAATGCGTATTCCGTTGGGTCACCGATACCCTTGCCATCAACTAAGCTAGAATCGTTGTTTAATACTGCATCATATAGTAAGTAACGATGTAATTGATTATCTAGGTCAAGTTGATTTGGCTTAAGAGTTTTACCACCGATATAAATATCTTGGACAGTCATCTTATTTTGGGTTAAAGTACCGGTCTTATCAGAACAAATAACTGATACTGAACCAAGCGATTCAACGGCAGCCAGGTTTTTAATAATGGCATTTTCTTTAGCCATTTTTTGTGTACCCATGGCTTGAACGATGGTTACGATTGAACTTAAAGCTTCAGGAATTGCAGCTACGGCCAATGCTACTGCGAAGAGCAAAGCATCCATAATTGGTTGACCACGCCATATTTGCAAACCAAGCACAATAGCACAGATAATTAAAATTGCTGTGGCAAGTTTTGACGAGAACTTATCAAGTGAGATTTGCAATGGGGTACGACGTTCCTTGGTTTCGTTCATTAAGGAAGCAATCTTACCGATCTCTGTGTTCATCCTTGTGGCCGTAACTACTACATTAGCACGACCATAAGTTACAAGAGAACTAGAGTAGACCATGTTGATACGATCACCAAGTGGCATTTCATGATCAAATTCTACATCCGCTTTATCAATGTTAGTTGATTCACCAGTTAAAGAACTTTCATTAACTTGCAGTGAGAAGTTCTCCAAGATACGTCCATCGGCAGTTACCATGTCACCAGCTTCAAGTAACATAATATCGCCGGGAACAACATCTTTTGAATCAATTTCAATCTTTTTGCCATCACGCAAAACTTTAGCACTAGGTGAAGACAGTGATTTTAATGATTCAAGTGACTTCTCAGCTTTGATGTGCTGCACAGTACCTAAAATTGCGTTCAGGATTAAGACCGCGATAATTACTAAAGTACTTTCAAGTTCCCCAGTAAAGGCAGAAATCACGGCAGCGATAATTAAGATAATTACCATCAAGTCTTTAAATTGTTCTAAAAAGACCTGCAATGTCGTTTTCTTTTTGCCTTCAATCAAGGCGTTCTTGCCATACTTAGCTAGGTTATCCTTAGCCTGCTGAGATGATAAACCACCGCTACCTGTCTTTAATTCTTCTAAGACTTTAGCTTTGGTCTGTAAATAATATTGTTTCAATATAAGACCCTCCAATAAATTTCAGTAAGTCCCAAACAAAAAAGAGACTACTGCATAAACTTAAGAGCGTTTATGTAATAGTCTCACCATTTAAACTCACAGCGGAAATTTCTTTCGTGACTTGACGCCATGAGTACAATTATTTGTCGGTTACTCCTTATATATATCAAATTTATATCATACATGTATCTTTTTTTCAACTGCTTCGTTAATTATTTTGATTTAATGTAATTTACGCCAGCAGCTGCAGGAGTAACAGATTTTCCAAGGAAGACGACTAGGACAACGATTGTGATGACATATGGAGCGATTTGCATATAAACCGTTGGGATTTTTTCAAAGCCTGGAAGTTGATTACCGATGATGCTTAGACTTTGAGCAAAACCAAAGAAAAGGGATGAAAGCATTGCGCCAATTGGATTCCATTTACCAAAAATTACAGCAGCTAAAGCCATAAAACCTTGACCAACGATAGTTGAGATAGAGAAGTTACCGGAGATTGATTGAGCAAAGACTGCGCCGCCCAAACCGGCCATAAAGCCAGAAGTAAGAACTCCGATGTAGCGCATTTTGTAAACATTTACGCCGAGGGTATCAGCGGCTTGCGGATTTTCACCAGTTGACCGAAGACGCAGACCAATTCTAGTTTTGTAAAGAATCCACCAGAGCAAGACTGTGATGATAATAGCGAACCATGCAGGAGCGGAAGTATTAGTAAAAAAGATTTTACCAATGACAGGAATGTCTGCTAATCCCGGAATATTGGTGTAACCAAAGTTGGCAGTAATGTTAGGAGTTTGACCTTTCTCATAGATAGCTTTTATTAAAAATACACCTAAAGGCGGAGCTAATAAATTTAATACCGTACCACTGATGATGTGGTCAGCATGAAGGTTAATTGTAGCGAATGCATGTAATAGAGAAAAAATCAAGCCGAAGATTGCACCAACTAGTGCGCCTAGCCATGGAGTAGCGGCGCCAAAATCTTGGGCAAAAGTAAGGTTGAAGATAATGGAGGTAAAAGCACCAACGGTCATGATACCTTCAAGACCAATATTGACAACACCCGAATTTTCACTGTATACACCGCCTAGGGATGCAAGAATTAATGGAGCAGAATACACCAAGGTTGAGGAAACGATTAATGCTAGAAGAGATGTGAGATTCATAATACTGGTCCTTCTTTTTGTAATTTGATATTTGGTCCATCGACACCGTTGTTCGGACCAATTTCTGTACCTTTCTTTAAAGGATGCTTATAGCTAGCTGTTTTCTTTACTGCAAAGAGCAAGTCAAAGACATATTTGATAGCAATGAAGAAAATGATAGCGGCAATTACAATTGAAACAATTTCGTAAGGTACGCCGGCTACCGTTTGCATACCAAGACCACCAATTTTAAGGATAGAAAATAGGAGAGAAGCAATTAAAATCCCAATTGCTGTACTATTTCCTAATAAAGCTACTGAAAGCCCATCCCAACCGATGTTAATACTGCTAGTTTGAGTAAAGTAGTTTTGGTAAGTTCCTAAACCTTGCACTACACCGCCGATTCCTGCAAAACCACCAGAAAGAAGCATGGAAAGGATGATGTTCTTTTTAGCAGAAATTCCAGCGTAACGGCTGGCAAAAGGATTAAGACCTACAGCTTTGATTTCAAAGCCGACAGTTGTTTTCTTCATGAGGAACCAATAAATTAAGATGGCACCAATTCCCAAGAAAATACCGGCGTTGATACGAGAATCACCGAAAAGATGGCTCAACCAATCTAAGTGCAAGCTGCCATTGGCGGGAATGTCTTTAGTAGTGTCCGCACCATTGCGCAGACTTTCTGGCATAACTTGCTGCATTAAATATTGGCAAAGGTAAAGCACGATATAGTTGAGCATGATGGTTGTAATTACTTCATTAGTGCCAAAATATGCTCGTAAAAATCCTGCTATCCCAGCTACAATTGCTCCGGCTAGAGCACCTGCTAAGATTGCCAATGGCAACAAGATGTATTTAGGTAAAGTTGGATTGGCTAAAACGATCCAAACAGAGGTAAGCCAACCGGCTTGAGCTTGTCCTGGCAATCCAATGTTAAAAAATCCTGCTTTTGATGCAATGGCAAAGCCAACTGCAGTAAAAATCAACGGGGTGGCTTCACGGATGGTTTCGCCTAAGCCATTCATGTTACCAAGAGCACTAGCAAACATGGAAGAATAAGCGGTGATTGGATTGTAGCTCCAAATGAGCATGATAATTGCTCCGATTAAAAATCCGGCAATTACCGAAATAATAGGTACTAAATAACGTTTTGTTTTAGCTGAAACTTTGATCAAGGTCTTGTCCTTCTTTCTGTATACCGGTCATTAATAAACCTAATTCGGTTTCATTAGTTTGGTCTGGCTTGACTACGCCAGATTTTTGACCATCATGCAGTACTAAAATGCGGTCAGATAACTGCATGATTTCGTTTAGTTCGTATGAGACAAGGAGGATCGCCTTACCTCTGTCACGTTCTTTTAGCAATTGTTTATGAATATATTCAATAGCCCCAACGTCTAGTCCGCGAGTTGGTTGAAAGGCAATGATCAAATCACTGCCTCGTTCAAGTTCGCGGGCAATAATGACTTTCTGCTGATTACCACCTGAGAGTTCTCCCGTAGGTAAATCGCTGCTGGCGGTTCTGATATCAAACTTTTTAACTGCCGCTTTAGCATGCTTCTTGATTGCATCGAAGTTGATAATTCCGTGATGAGAAAAAGGCTGCTGGTAGTAGCTTTGCAAAATAAGGTTATCTGCTACCGACATCTGCAGAATTAAGCCATATTTTTGTCGATCGGCAGGGATGCTGGCTACTCCTTGTTCCGTGATCTTTCTCGTAGGCTTGTTGGTCATATCTTGACCATTGATGATGACGGACCCCTGATCAACGTGACGTAAACCGGTAATTGCTTCAACTAGTTCATCTTGACCGTTGCCGTCAATTCCGGCAATGCCTAGAATTTCGCCGGCGCGAAGTGAGAGTGAGAGTCCTTTAATGGCTAAATTGCCGCGATTTTCTTTGACTTGCAGGTCTTTAACCTCAAGAATATTTTGCCCAAAATTTTCGGCTCTTTTGGTCAATTTCATTTCTACCGCATGTCCAACCATTAATTCTGCCATGCGCTTGTTGCTAATGTCTTTGACTTGATAAGTACCAACATCCTGACCAGTACGGATGATCGTAACTTCATCTGCGACCGCCTTAATTTCTTCTAATTTATGAGTAATTAAAATAATGGATTTACCTTCATGAGCTAATCCTTTAAGAATGTTCATAAATTCTTTAATTTCTTGTGGGGTTAAAACGGCAGTAGGTTCATCAAAGATAAGGATATTTGCGCCGCGGTAGAGGATCTTAAGGATTTCAACCCTTTGTTGCTGTGCGACTGTGATATCGGCAACTTTTTTATCGGGATCAATGGCTAGATGATAACGTTCAGATAAAGCTAAAACTTTTTCTTTTGCTTTTTTAATATCTAAGACAGGTCCTTTAGTAGTCTCATGACCCAAAATAATGTTTTCTAAAACTGTGAAAGAATTAGCTAGCATGAAGTGTTGATGCACCATCCCGATACCCAATTTTTTGGCAGCCGTGGGACTAGCGATATTAGTTTTTTCACCGTTAACAAATATTTCACCAGAAGTGGGTTCAAGTAAACCTGAGAGAATACTCATTAAAGTTGATTTTCCTGCACCATTTTCGCCGAGTAGTGCTAGGATTTCGCCTTTATGCAATTTGAGATTGATATCGTTATTAGCTTTAAAACCATTAAAGTCTTTAACGATATGTTTCATTTCAATAACTGTATTTTTATTTTCCATAGCTTGATATTTCCTATAAAAAAACTCTCCATCAAGACGAAGAGTTTTTGACTGTTAAATTAGAAATTATTTACTTGGTTTAGTAGCAACGTTAATCTTACCGTCAATGATTTGCGTACGTGCCTTTTGAACTGCTTGCCAAGCCTTGTCGCTAAGTTGTCCCTTAGTAATTGAAACGCCATTGCCCTTCAAGCCGTAGACAAGGTGCTTGCCACCTGGGAACTTGTTGTTGTATGCATCGTTAGCAATACTCTTAGTAGCCACGTTTAAGCCTTTTAAGACAGAAGTTAAAGTAAAGTTAGCTTTCTTACCGTTCTTAGCGGTGTAGTTACCTAATCCGGATTGATCAACATCAACCCCAATTACCCAAACTTTCTTGTCGGCTGGTAATGTTTGGTTGTAATCCTTAGCTTCTTGGAAGACACCGTTACCAGCATTACCTGCTGCTTGGTAAATAATGTCGGCCTTGTTAGCGTACATTGATTGAGCAATTGACTTCGCTTTATCAGTAGCAGTGAAGTTACCGATGTATTGAGTTTGAACGGTGATCTTCTTATGAAGCGCCTTAGCACCATCGGCTACACCTTGCCTAAAGCCCGCCTCGAACAAGTCAATAATGGCTGATTTGGCACCACCGATAAAGCCGACTTTGTTGGTCTTAGTTGTGTAAGCTGCAGCTAAACCGCCGAGATAGGAAGCTTCATTACTCTTGAAGGTGACAGAAGCAACATTCTTTTGACCATTAACTACACTGTCGACGATTACGAAGTTCTTCTTAGGATTCTTCTTGGCAGCCTGACTAACTGCTTGTTGTAGTTCGAAGCCGACACCGAAGATGGTTTGATAACCAGCCTTAGAAGCTTGGTCGAAGTTGGGAACGAAATCGGAAGGACCACTTGATTGGAAGTATTGATAACCGCCCTTGCCTTGCTTTAAGCCATGTTCTTTACCGTAAGCTTTAAATCCAGCCCACGCAGCTTGGTTAAAGGAATGGTCGTCAACACCGTTTTGGTCGGTGATTAAGGCAATACCGTGTTTGGTATCCTTGTTAGTTGAAGCACCTTGCTTCTTGCCCGAACAAGCGGTTAAGGCTAAACCTGCCGCAAATACAATCGCACCAACTGATAAAATCTTTTTGAACTTTGAGTTCATTTCTACCTCCAGAATTGATATTATTTTAAGAATGATTCGATTAAAATAATAAATTAATGTACGTGTTATGTCAATATAAAACTTAAAATAAGCAAATTATGTCTATATATAGTGCGAAAAACGAATGATATGTGATATACTGCTTTTAAAATTAATATTCTGAGAGGAAAAACTAAATGCAAAAGAAAATCGCAACCGGTAAGATCTATTTAGGTGGATCATTCAATCGAGAGATAGATCATGAACGAGTGGAAAGGGCAAAAGAAATATTGGCTAAGAATCCAACCATTGCCAAAGTACATTTTCCATTCGATTATGATTTTGTTGATCCGGAAGAGAAGAATCCAGAAATTGGTGGCCAAAGAAGCATGACCTGGCGAGTGGGTACTTTTCAAAATGATCTTAATGGGATAAACAGTGCCACTTGTGGCGTGTTTTTGTATGATATGGATGTTTTAGATGATGGTTGTGCGTTTGAAATTGGCTTCATGCGAGCAAATCATAAGCCAGTAGTGTTGGTGCCATTTACTGAACATCCGGAGAGACCGAAGAAGATGAACCTGATGATTGCGCAAGGCGTTACTGCGATTATTGATGGTAATACGGAGTTAGAAAAACTAGCTGAGTATGATTTCAATTGGACGCCTTATATTCCTGTGACAGGTTATGGCATTTATTAGAAAAAGTTAAAAGCATCCCGATGGGGATGCTTTTTTGTATTAGATAAAAATTAAATTCATGATTTGCTCCTGCAATATTGCAGATATGCCTGTTTTTGAGTCTTGAGATATTAAAATATAAAAGAGAAAATCTTTTAGTAATAAGGAGTTAGAAAATGGATTAAAAAAAGACTTTGTTTACTAGCATGGGCAATTACCTTGCTATCGGTTGGTACAACTGCAATTGCTGCTAATAGCAATGCAGAGGTGGTTGAAGCAAAAACTGTTTCTAGAAAGTTGAAACGTAATGCCGCTATTTACACTAGCCATGGTAAACGCACTCATAAGAAGTATTTGAAGAAGGGCATGAAAATCAAGATTTACGGTTATAAGACCATCAGGGGTAAGAAATATGCGCGTATTGGCAAGAACAAGTACGTTTTAGTTTCTAATTTGGCTTCGGCAAAGAAAAAGGCTGTGAAGAAGACTGATCAAAGTACTTCTAACAATTCTTCAGATACTGCTGATGACGATATTGCACCAGTAGATCCAGCTAAGTTTGCTGTATACAAGGGCTGGTTGAAGAATAGAAAGAGTGGTAACTTGGTTGCTTTGAGAGAAACTAAAGCAGAATATGATGGCTCTTACGATGATGATGCACCTGAAATAATTCGCAAAGGTCAAGCTATCAAAATCCTTGATGATGACGATAATTGGGGAACCGACATTATTAACACCAAAACTGGTTTTAACCTTGAAATCAGTGGTACTATTAATGATTATGTTTATAATTTAGCCGACTTTGATTTTAAGGCTTATGATGGCAGTTACAAGAATAAGCTTAAGAATCTTAAGAAGTACACTAATGATGATGGTGATGCTGCTAAAATCTCATTTGTACCAACAACAAGTGTTGTTTCTCTTCCAGATGAAGAAAGAACCCAAACTTTAACTGCAGGTAAGAGAGTAATACTTTATAATCCAGACTTATTGATTGACGGTGACGGCGAATACGTGGTTGAAGCTAATAATGGTAAGGGTTATACATTCCAAGTTTCGTATAACCAAATTACTGGTTGGAAGAGACCTTAATTTGAACTAGATATGAAAAAGCTCCGTGTAAAGCGGAGCTTTTTTATGTTATAGATTAATTTTTAGGACTCTATGTCAAAATCTAAAAAGAAAAGATTTGGCTTGGATTTTTTGTTTAGGCTACGTTTAAATATGCGCTAAAATTAATATGTTGACTAATGAATAATAAAATTTAGGAGAATTAGATGATTAACGGAGAAATTAAAAACAAAGTTGATTCTTTGTGGGATGATTTTGCTGCAGGTGGTTTAACTAATCCGCTGGAAGTTATTGAGCAGATTACTTATTTAATGTTCATTCATGATCTAGATAGTGCAGATAATGTGCATCGCCAAGAAAATGAAATGCTTGACCTTCCTTATGAGAGTATTTTCGATGGAAAGAAAGATATTGGTGGTCAAATAATTGATGGAAATGATTTAAAATGGTCAGTTTTTCATGATTTTCCTCCACAGAAGATGTTTGATCTAATGAATCATTTTGTTTTTCCTTTTATTAAGAATTTGCATGATGACAAAAATAGCGCATATTCTAAGTATATGGATGATGCAATTTTTAAATTGCCAACTCCAGAGTTTTTAGCCAAAGTTGTTGATAAACTTGACGATATTTATGCGACTATGGATAAGGTTCGTAAGAATGAAATTCAATCCACTGGTAAAAATGAAAGATTTGATAAATCAGATGTACAGGGAGATCTTTATGAGTATCTTTTAAGTAAATTATCAACTGCAGGAAGAAATGGTCAATTTCGTACACCACGTCATATTATTAAAATGATGGTTGAGTTAATGGATCCTACTCCAGATGATAAAATTGCTGATCCAGCTTGTGGTACTTCTGGCTTTTTGGTAACTGCTGCTGAATATTTAAAAAATGATCATGAAAAAGAAAAAGCTATTTTCTTCAATAAGGAGAAAATAGCATATTACAACAGCTCAATGTTTACCGGCTATGATATGGATAGGACCATGCTTAGAATTGGTGCGATGAACATGATGACACATGGCATCACTGATCCTAATATTCAATATAAGGACAGTCTGTCTGATCAAAACATTGATGCAGATGAATATTCTTTGGTTCTTGCTAACCCACCATTTAAGGGTAGTCTAGATTATGATACAGTTTCAGATAGTTTGTTGAAAGTCTGCAAAACTAAGAAGACTGAGCTTCTATTTCTGACTCTATTCTTAAGAATGCTAAAAATTGGTGGACGTTGCGCTTGTATCGTTCCAGATGGTGTTCTTTTTGGTTCATCCAGAGCTCATAAGGCTATCAGAAAACAATTGGTTGAGGGAAACAGACTAGAAGCAGTAATTTCAATGCCTTCAGGTGTATTTAAACCTTATGCTGGTGTTTCAACAGCCATTTTAATCTTCACAAAAACAAATCATGGTGGCACCGATAAAGTTTGGTTTTATGACATGACTGCTGATGGTTATTCTTTGGATGATAAACGTACCAAAGTTGATAAGGATGATATTCCAGACATTATTAATCGTTTTAAGAATCTTGACAAAGAAAAAGATCGAAAGAGAACAGATAAGTCATTCTTTGTTGATAAGAAAGAAATTGTAGATAATGACTATGATTTATCTATTAATCGTTATAAAGAAATTAAATATATTCCAGTAAAATATCCACCAACAAAGGACATTTTGGCTGAAATTATGAAGTTAGATGAAGAAGCTAGTAAAGATCTTCAAGAATTGAAAAACATGCTTGAAAAGTAAGGAAAGGAAAAACAAATTCAGATTTGTAGTGATGATATGACAAAGTTATTTGATATAACTGGTAAAA
>NZ_PCZF01000048.1:0-11427 GCF_002554115.1 Lactobacillus sp. UMNPBX4 | reverse complement strand
GACTTGGGCTTTTTTAATTATTTATTCAACTTACCGTAAAAAATTATACACTTAGCTCTGGCCAAAACAGATCATCTAAAGTCTTATCTAGTGCCTGACAAATTTTAATACACAAATTAACCGATGGATTGTAATTACCTTTTTCAATCGCCGAGATTGTCCGTCTTGAAACATCAACTTTCTTAGCTAATTGTTCCTGTGACCCATCCTTATCAGCTACCAATCAAAAAAGCCCGAAATTGTACCGCACTACAAATTTCAGGCTTTTTTTATTAAGCTTTTTTCTTATTAATCAAACAATAAACGAAAGAAACAATCGCTTCAGCTAGCATTGTTCCTGCCATCCAGTCCATTGCCGGCATCATTTTTCCGCTAAAGGTAAAATACGCGGTAATTAAGTAACAAATTAACCACAAAATCTTCAAAAAAATACTTTGCATTAAATTCACCTTAAGCTTTTTCAATCTTACCTGCAGCAATTGGCAAAGTTGTATGCGCATCATAGCTCATTACGCAACCACCAACGGTGTCAGGCAATTCAAGATCCTTTGGTACACCATGTACATAAACTACACGTTTATCTAATTGAAGATCTTCAGTGCCAAAGGCATCCTTGAACTTAGCTTGTAATTTTTCCAATGGAATATCAATTTCGTATTCGTAATGACCGTTTTCGTCTGCAACAGGATAACCATCGTGAGGGATGTTCATGTCTTGTGGCGCATCATCTAATGGCACCATGGTTGTACCTGATACTTCTTCAGTTTCTGGTAAATCAATGAAACCATCATGATTTTTATCCTGAGCCATAGTTGGAACATGAGCTTCCTTACCATCAGGAAAGCCGTGGAAGTGTTCCCAGTGTTCAATATTCTTAGGAGTATCGAACATTTCTACTTTGACATGAAGCTTGTCGCCATCTTCAGTAAATTCAGCGGTGCCATGAGCTTCGCAACCGATCTTATCTGCATTTAATGGGGTAATGTGTGCAATATATTTTTTCATCTTAATAATTCCTCTCTATACTATGATGTTTTAAAATTCATCATACAATCTTTGAGTAATAATTTGTTGTCTCAACACTTATCGTAATTAATTATAATTAAGAAGCTATTATGATAAAATTGATTTAAATCAAGAATTTTAGAAAAAATGATTTTTATGACAAAATATTCACCAATTGCTTGCTTAAGCAAAGCAGCCCTTTTTACTGATTTACCAATTGAATTAAAAGAAAAACTAGTAACCGTCTCCGAACACCAACAAAAATTTCCTAAAGGAAGTATCATTAGGCAACCTGACGACGGCAAAGATGGCATGATTGTTATCGATCAGGGAAAAGCAAAAGTCTACAATCTATCAAAAGATGGTAAAGAAGTTGTGCTAGGTATACTCCAAAAAGGTGATATCGAAGGCCAGCAACATTTATTCAAACAAAGCGAAAGTGAAAATTTTGTTGAAGCTGTGTAGGACACCTGGGTATGCTCAATTAATCGTGCTGATTTTCAAAACCTTTTGCAAAAAACACCGGATTTATCATTGAAGCTTTTAAATAATTTCGGTGAAAAATTAGTGGCAATTGAACACAATTCAGTGCTTAGAAATACTTTAGATGCCAAAGAACGGATATTGGCTTACCTAAATGACTTGGCCAATGAACAAGGTAAAAATGAAATCAAATTAGAACTGAAGAAAAAGGACTTAGCCAGCTATTTGGGAATTACGCCGGAGACATTTAGCCGTAAGTTAAAAGAACTAGAAAAAGATGGCAAAATTGAAGTGCATGGACGCTGGATTAAGATGGAAAGATGAATTATGTAAAAAATAAAGCCCAGCAGATGCTGAGCTTATTTATTTTATTGCAAACCAAAAATTAATAGATTAGTTCCACCCACGTTCATTGAATCATCTTTTTTTAATTGTTTCAATGAACGTAAAACAAACTTTCTTTGATTACCATGCAACTTCTTAGCAGCCTTCATAGCAGCATTAAAGTCACGCTTGTTGTTTGCTTTCTTAAGACTAGTATTCAATCTATTAGCAATTCTCATAAGTGGCTTTTTCACATTCTTCATTGCTTTACTATTTAAGTAATAGTATTGCAAACCAGATTGAGTAGTCCAACTAGATACTTCTTATCCTTAGAAGCAACCAAATATACTGGTGCACCAGCACCGCGGCCCTTAACGTTAAGAACTTTTTCTATTCTAAACTTAACTTTTTGAACCTTTTTAGGGCTAATGGTTTTTGCTTTCTTCGAAGGCGTGATATTTTTAACTAATTTCTTATAGTTGGACTTACCAACATAAATCTTTGACGCATCTTTATCATTAAGAATGCGCATGATATAGCCTTCCTTAGTAAAGCTAGCCTTGTTTTTGACAGCTGCAACAGGAGCGGAACTAGTAGATGCGGCATTTACTGACTTAGGGAAACTGTCAAATTTTTTGTGTAAATAGATTTGACAGTTTCGTTCAAGTAGGCCTAAAATCAAATTAGTCATCTTAATTTATAATTTTCCACGTCTTCATTTTTATATAAATTTCTCCACTTACATTGTTACAAACTATGGATATAATATCATTTTTACCTTTTTGCGCCTAAATTCATCAAATTCACACTATTTTGACATCATATTTACAAAAAAATAAAGCTCAACAAAGGTTGAGCCATGCTTTGATCAATAATTAAGATATTCCACTTCTAATTATAAGCTAAAAATCAGATAAACATACATATTAGTTAATTACAATTAAATCTCACTTCTCACTCACATAAACCTGATGACTTCGTGGAAACTCACGCTTAAAAGCCGCAGTGAAAGCATGCTTTGCTACATTATCAGCAATCGCAAATGTATTAACAGAATTCTCATATCCCTGCTCAGTTAATTTCATTTGCTCACCATCAACTTCAACTTTTAATGAACGATCTTTCTTCTTAGTAAGCAACACCACACGTTTTGATTCTTTGCTTTTCAATAGCTGTTTTATTAATGACTTTACTTGTTTAACTGGTATCTCACGCATAATTTTCACCCAGCAACACTTTTGCTCTTCTTAAAACCGGTAACTCTCTGTCCGCAATTAATTTACCAATTTTAGTTTCCGCACATTTTTGATATTCTTTTTCAGCATCCCGATAACTCAACCTTAAAGTCGACAAATGAAAATCTTCTATTTCATCCTTAGTTAAATGTTTTTCACCAAAAGAAGTGACTTTGCAAAGATAATAATTATTAATATTATGGCGATGAATCAAATTATAGTAGTCACTAACTATACCGATTTTATGCATAATCTCAACTTCAGCACCTAATTCTTCTTTAAGCTCTCGCTTTAGCGCTGTTTCTAAATCTTCATCAGCTTCAACGCCACCACCTGAAGTTTCAATTAGCGTTGCCTTACCAAAGTCGTCATCACGTTTAGCTCTAACAAAATAATAATTTTCCTGGTCATCAAACACGATAGCTCGCACTATTTTACGATCATGATCAATATATTCTAATGGCCATTCAGTGTCTTTCAATTGGAGGTTTAATTCTTTCATAACTTTTTCTTTCTAGAAAAAAATAAAACTCAGCCAAAGCTGAGTTTTATTTTAATTGATAATCAATGATTATTCTTCGTTCAATGATGAACGGTCGAATGAAGCATCCTTAAGTTCGTCATCGATAGTCTTAGTACCCATCCAAGAAATCATTTCCTTCATCTTGGCAGTAATTGCTTCTGCACCTGGCAATAACAACTTACGTGGGTCATAACCCTTAGCCTTCTTGTCAAGGTCCTTCTTGTCTTCGATGTACTTACGAGTAGCTTCTTGGAATGCTAATTGGAATTCAGTGTTGATGTTGATCTTAGCAATACCAAGTTGGATAGCCTTCTTAACTTGGTCTTCAGGAATACCTGAACCACCGTGAAGTACAAGTGGAGTGTCAGGAACAGCTTCAGCAATTTCCTTAAGACGGTCGAAGTTCAAGCCCTTCCAGTCTGCTGGGTAAACACCGTGGATGTTACCAATACCACAAGCAAGCTTGTCAACGCCAGCTGCAACGAACTTCTTAGCATCTTCAACAGAAGCTAATTCACCGCCGCCTTGGTTTTCACCAATCTTACCGATTTCAGCTTCAACTGAAATACCACGTTCATGAGCTAACTTGATGATTTCCTTAGTCTTAGCCAAGTTTTCATCAGTTGGAAGTGCGTGACCATCAAACATAACTGATGAGTAACCAAGAGCAATACATTCCTTAGCTGATTCAAAGTCACCGTGGTCCAAGTTCAAGATAACTGGAACTGAGATGTTCATTGAATCCATTTGGTCAGCTACCATGTCCTTAACGAACTTGTAACCACCCATGTACTTAGCAGCACCAGTTGATACTTGGATCAACAATGGAGTTCTAGTTTCTTCAGCAGCACGTAATTCTGCACGAGTCCATTCCAAGTTGTTAGTGTTGTAAGCACCTACAGCGTAATGGTTCTTACGAGCATCTTTAAAGATTTGATTACCGTTGTCAAAATAAGCCATTAAAAAATACCTCCTAAATATCTTACATGCATATTGTACCCTAATTCTCGAATTATGAACAATTTTTCACAAAATGTAAGCGTTATTTTTGTATTTTCATAAATTTTAATTACATTTCCTTAGGAGCGTTAACACCTAAAAGTCTAAGTGCTTCAGTCAAAACGATTGAAGTAGCTTGAACTAAGGCAAGACGAGCACCAAGTTTATCATCTTTAGTTAAGATCTTCACGTTTGCATAGTACTTGTTAAATTTCTTAGCTAAATCAAGAGCAAACTTAGCAATTACAGATGGTTCGAACTTGTCAGCACTTCTTGCAATAATTCTTGGGAAGTCCGCTAAATCCTTAGCTACGGCAAATGCCCAGTCATCGTCTAAGGCAAAGTCTCCTTCGCTTGGCTTTTCACCCATTGCAGCGGCTTTACGCAAAACACTTTGTGCACGAGCATTAGTGTATTGAACATAAGGACCAGTATCACCTTCGAAACGGACAACTTCATCTAAATCGAAGTCAAAGTTGTCTAAACGATCATTCTTCAAATCGTGGAAAATAACTGCGCCGACACCTACGTCATGAGCAACTTGATCCTTATCAGCCAAATCTGGGTTCTTTTCTTCGATTTGCTTCTTAGCAAGAGAAACGGCATCCTTTAATACTTGATCAAGGAAGACAACGTTACCCTTTCTAGTAGATAACTTCTTACCGCCTTGAGTGATCAAACCAAATGGAACATGGTGAATCTCATCTGACCAATCATAGCCCATCTTCTTAAGAACAGTCTTAAGTTCTACAAAGTGTTGAGCTTGTTCGTTACCAACCACATAGAGCATCTTAACGAAGTTGTATTCCTTCATTCTCCATTCAGCCGCAGCTAAATCACGTGTTAAGTAAATTGAAGTACCGTCGGACTTAACGATAATTGCTGGGTTTTCATCCGGGCCCATATCCACAACTTGAGCACCACGTGATTCATGAAGCAAACCTTTTTCCTTCAATTCATCGATTACTGGTTGCATCTTATCGTTGAAGAAAGCTTCACCGTTGTATGAATCAAAGCTTACGCCCAATTCCTTGTAGATGCGCTTGAAGTCTTCAAGAGAAACTTCACGGAACCATTTCCACAATTTAACTGCTTCTGGATCACCGTCTTCAAGCTTCTTGAACCATTCACGACCTTCATCATCAAGTTCAGGATTATCTTCAGCTTCTTTGTGGAAACGAACGTAGTAGTGGAAAAGATTCATAATTGGATCTTTCTTAACGTCTTCTTCATTACCCCAATGCTTATAAGCAGCAATCAACTTACCAAATTGAGTACCATAGTCACCAAGGTAGTTAATCTTAATTGGAGTGTAACCAACCTTTTCCATAGTCTTAGCAATTGAATTACCAATTACTGTTGAACGAAGGTGACCCATTGACATTGGCTTAGCAATGTTAGGTGAAGACATATCAATTGGTACATTACCTTCGCCTAATTTTTGATCACCGTAATGTTCTTTTTCAGATAAAACATCCTTCAAGGTTGAAGAAACAAGCTTTTCATGATCAATAGCAAAGTTTACGTAAGGTCCAACTGCTTTGATGCTAGCAAAATTGTCACTACTTAAGTTTTCTGCAATATCTTGTGCAATCATTGCAGGGTTCTTGTGCAAAGTCTTAGCCAAAATAAATGCTGGGAAAGCATAATCACCCATCTTAGCATTTTTTGGACGTTCAATTAAGGCTGCAATTTTTTCTTTTGGTAAATCAACTTGGCTAGCAACTAAGTCAACAACTTCATTCTTAAAGTCCATATTTTCCTCTTTTCTAAACAAAAAAGCCTCTTCCTATCCTAGATAGAAAGAGACGAGCATTAACCCGCGGTACCACTCAAATTGACACAAAGTATCCGCTTATTTAAAATCATTATTTATTCGGTTAGACACGCCTTCGTTATTCCTTAATACCCATCTTCCACCAACATAGGCTCGCTTAAAAAAGGAAATAATTACTACTTCTAACTTACTAGCAAAGATGATTATAGCAGGAAAGAATGGTGCTGGCTACTAATTTAAGTAAAAAACTATTCTTGTTCTGCTTCTAGCATCAACTTTTTTAACTCAGCTTCACTAAAATCTTTGCCATAGTCTTTGATCAATTTAGACATAATCCAATCATCAGACTGATCAAGTTCGCGCACATTTTGAACGAATTTTTTTACACCTATTCTTTGAGCTTCCAGTTTACCTTCTAATTTTCCTTCTACTATGCCTTCCCTTCCTCACGTCCTTCTTTACGGCCTTGTCGACGGCCTTCTTTTCTAGCTTCTGCCCTTTCATCAACCAATAGTACGTCTAAGCTCATTTTGGCATCCCTCCACTCTGTACTTCTAATGTAATCTAAACGTTCCCGATCAATCTTCTTAATAAAATTGCTACTATCTTTAGTCAATCCATATTTAATATAATTTAAAAAATCTTTTAGTTCTGACTTAATCTTACCTTTATAGCCCCTGGCATTAATCGAAATCCAATGTGTTTTCGTATTAGCTTGCGAATCAGGATTATCTTTATCTAAAAGAAACGCACCTTCATAAATATATTTTCCTTCACCGAATGGATCAAATGGGTAAATGAAAATAATATACGTTTCCCCAATTTGATCAAGATCTTCGCCAGGCTTCAATGAATCCTGATCTGCTATGGATTGATAATAGCGAAATCTAATGCCAGGCCATTTTTGCTTGGTCGTTTGCATTTCCACATCAAAGATTTTTCCATCCTTGTTCTTTGCCCACAGATCCATGATGACATTCTTCTCTAGCAATTTCTTGTTTAACTGCTTCTGAGGTGTAACTTCGACTTCAGTTATCCCCAAATCTGGAAGAATACTCTGCAATAAATGCAAGCAATTCTCTGGTTTGCTAAAAACATGTCCAAAGATGGGATCACGAGTGATCGTTTATTCACTAACTAAAAAAGGCGCTCTCCAGTTAGAAAATTGGATAAAGCAACCTATCACAGAATTAGCTGTTAGTCATGATCTCTTTTCACTTAAATTATTTTTTATCAATGATCAAAATGATCCACGGATTGCGGAATTAATTGACGAAGAAAAAGCATTAATCAAATCACAATTGCAGCACCTATATGCACGCAAGAAATTACTATTCAGTGATCAAAAAAATATTAAAAAGAATTATGGTCATTATTTGATCTTAACGCGAGCTATCTCACGCAACGAAGGACAACTCGAATGGCTTAACTCACTATGAAAATAAGCGCTACTCAAAACTGAGTAACGCTTTTTCTGCATTAACGATCTTTAATTACAACCTTAGTGCCATCAGGAATATTGTCCATTAGCCACTTGGAATCTGGCACACTAAGTCGAATACAACCATGAGATCCCTGAGTTCTGCCCAATTTAGCAGCTTCCTTCATATTGTAGTTACCATCAGCTTTAGTTGGCACAGAGTGGAACAAGTAAACATTATCTGGACTCCAACTTGTCCAATTATTTGCCCCTTCATTTAATTCATAATTAAAGAAACTATCACCTCGGCCAGCTTGGATGGTATAAGTTCCTGTTGGAGTAAGTGACTTACCTTTTTTATAAATACCACCACTTGACAACATGGTATAGATTACCTTGCCTTTTCTAAGCAAATAGGTACGGTTACCTTCAAGTGATACTCTTAAAGTTAAATCTTTTTCAGTAGGACTAAGCTTAGGGTGCTTTTTAGTTTCACTCTTTCTATTCCAAGTCCCGGCTTTTCTAAGATCCTTTGGATCTTTATATGGACGCAAAATATCACTATCTACTTTAGAATTTTTCTTTTTAGTTTTATTCTTCTTTTGTTTAGCGACTTTTTGAGTAGAAACCGCTTCTTGAGAAACGTCAGACTTAGGTGCACAAGCCTTAGCTAAACCAATAATAGCTCCGAATGCGATTACAATACTAGCAACACCAATAACAATATTTTTCTTCATAAATATAGCAATCTTCTTTAATTAATAGTTTTAGTTTTATTGAAATATGCTACGCGTATTCATAGCATGATGTTAAAAAACATCCCTAATAATGGGGATGTCTTTTATGACTATATAAGATTTTAACATGTTTAGTCTAATTCGGAATATTTTTTCATTAATTTAGGCAATACTTTAGAAATTTTGGTTGGTCTAACTACATAATCATCTTTATTGATTAAATCACCAGCTAAAGAATGAATATAAACAGCTGCTAAAACTGTATCGACGCTTGGACCAAATTGTGCAACAAAACCACCGATGATTCCAGCCAAAGTGTCACCCATGCCGCCAGTAGCCATGCCAGGATTACCGATTGGATTAACAAAGAATTGACCTGTACCATCATAAACATGTGTATGATTAGATTTTAAAACCAGCATTGCATTACTATCCGGAATTAACTGATTAAGAGCATCTACATTAGCACTATCTGTTTGAAATGGGATACGAATTTGACTTAATCTTTGCCATTCCATTTGATGTGGCGTCAAAATCAAGTGCCCAGCATTAGCAGGCAATAATGTTTTGTCTTCACTAATTAAATCTAATGCACTAGCATCCAAAACCACGGTTTGACTTTCTGAAGTACATCTTCTTAGAATTACCAAAATTTGTTTAGCTAAATCACTCATCCCAAGTCCAGGACCGCAGACAACTACGTCCACCTTTTTGATTAAATCCGCTAACTTGCTATCGCGCCAGTCAATAAACATCGCTTCTGGCAAACGAGCATGCAAAGCAGATAAATTCATAGGATGTGTTGCAGTAGCTACTAACCCAGCACCAGCATTTATAGCACCTTCAGTAGACATAATAATTGCGCCGCCATAGTTGTCACTACCGCCAATTAAAAGCACGCGACCATATTTTCCTTTGTAGCTGTCACTTGCTCTTTTTTTGATAACTTTCTTTAAAATGTCTTCAGTTATTTCCGTCATTTTATCTGCCCCCGAAAAGCATCCGCCAAATTCTTACAAAGAAATTAACCTTACCATTTGCGGCAAGTGCCTTAGCTTTTACATTCATTCCATTAGGATTTGATAATGAAACAATCTTTTCATTGCCAGACTTAAATTGATAATTGCCTACTACTTGACCTTTAGTAATTGGTGCCTCAACTGTTTGCTTGTTTAACTTAGCTACTAAGGTTTTACCATCAGCAGGATCCCAAATTGTTGTCTTTTCTTTAAGACCCAAATTAGTAGTGGCATTATCTCCATCAGTTACCTTGATGTTTTTAGCACCAGCCATTTGACTACCTGCGTTAAAAGTTACTGGACGATACTTAGTAAAGACATAGTTCATTAACTTCTTAGTTTGCATAAAACGTGCAGGGTCAGTACCATCCTTGTGACGCGCACCCATGACTACAGTAATTAAACGTGCACCTGCATGATTGATAGTACCAATAAAGCAAGCACCTGCGGCATCAGTAGTACCCGTCTTTAAACCATCGACTGGATAAGCTTTATCATATTGTGAAAGACCCTTGAGCATCCAGTTAAAGTTAGCCATCTTAGTAGTATGACCTTGGTCTTTGAAGTCTAAATGAGCTAATTTAGTAGTTTCTAATACTTCAGGAAAATCTTTGATTAAGTTTTGACCTACAATTGCCATGTCCTTAGCTGACATAGAATTTTCAGCATTTTTACTTACACCAGGATATGCATCCTTGCCTACATTGCCATTTGGCAAACCACAAGCAGTGTAAATTTTGGCATCTTTAATACCCCACTTCTTCACTTGTGCACGCATTTGATCGATAAATGCCTTTTGTGAACCAGCGATAGTTTGTCCTAAAAGCATGGCAGCACCATTAGCTGATTCGATCAAAGTTGCTTGATAAAGTTGCTTAATAGTATAAGAATGTCCCATCTTAAGAGGTACATTTGAATACTCAGCATTATTAGCCACCTTCACAATAGAAGCGGTTGGCTTAACTTTTTGATCCCAAGATAGTTTTTGATTCTTAATTGCATTTAAAGTTAAGTAAACTGTCACAAGTTTAGTCATAGAAGCAATTGGCAAAGTCTTATCTGCATTTTTTGCATACAAAACCTGGCCACTGTTACTATCAATGGCAATTGCTGACTTGACATCTAATTTAACTTGATCCGTTTGATAATTAGCCACATCCGCCTTAACAGGTGCTGAAAATGTTGCACCACACGATACTAACGAAATAAGAGCAACGAGGCTAATAACAGCTCGTTTTATCTTTTTACTAAAAAACATGAAACCCGTCCTTTTGAATAATAAAGTATATTTATGCTTACATTTTACCAAATATTTGGTATTATTATTCATGTACATGAGAAAAATGCCCGCTTGGCGGAATTGGCAGACGCGCAGCGTTCAGGTCGCTGTTCAGGTGACTGAGTGAAGGTTCGAATCCTTTAGCGGGCATAAGTAAAGACCTAGCAGTATTTGCTAGGCCTTTTTGCTATTCTTTTTCTATTTCAAAGAGATACGACTGAAAATCACCAGTCACTTGGGCTGTATCGCCATTAGAAGCATTGAATTGATATGGTTCACGCAAACCAAAATTAGTAAGTACTCTACCACTAACCTTATTTTTTTGATTAATGATATAGTCTGCATTTTGATCTAAATTTGAGAGGGAAAGATAACGATCAAGCGTATCATTTGGCTTAGCTAATTTACGGAAAAAGCCAATGATTTGTTTTTCATCTTGTTTTACGCTCCATGCATATTTATTTTGATCTTCTAAGGGCACTAATAAGGGCACTAATTGCTCAAAGTGGCCATTAACAAGTAGATCCCGTTTACTGCTATGAAAAATGTAAGCAAATGTATGACTATGTTCTATTTTCATACATTTTGGACTATTCGTGCTTTCCATTTCTCTTACCAACGTCTAC
>NZ_PCZF01000047.1:0-11582 GCF_002554115.1 Lactobacillus sp. UMNPBX4 | reverse complement strand
TAGAGCACCTGGTTTGGGACCAGGGGGTCGCAGGTTCGAATCCTGTTTTCCCGATTGTATCTAAATGGTATTAGTTACATTTTTGGCGGTGTAGCTCAGCTGGCTAGAGCGTCCGGTTCATACCCGGGAGGTCGAGGGTTCGATCCCCCCCGCCGCTATATTGTAAACTTGGACCTTTAGCTCAGTTGGTTAGAGCAGACGGCTCATAACCGTCCTGTCGTAGGTTCGAGTCCTACAAGGTCCATTACATATGTATATTAATATCGCGGGATGGAGCAGTCTGGTAGCTCGTCGGGCTCATAACCCGAAGGTCGTTGGTTCAAATCCAGCTCCCGCAATTTGGTCCATTGGAGCAGTGGTTTATCTCGCCTCCCTGTCACGGAGGAGATCGTGGGTTCAAATCCCACATGGACCGTAAGATGGCTCGGTAGCTCAGTTGGTAGAGCAAAGGATTGAAGCTCCTTGTGTCGGCGGTTCGATTCCGTCCCGCGCCATTCATTTTTTATATTAGGTGCGGGTATAGTTTAGTGGTAAAACGAAAGCCTTCCAAGCTTTAGTCGCGAGTCCGATTCTCGTTACCCGCTTTATATGGGCCTATAGCTCAGCTGGTTTAGAGCGCACGCCTGATAAGCGTGAGGTCGATGGTTCAAGTCCATTTAGGCCCATTGGAGACTTACTCAAGTGGCTGAAGAGGCGCCCCTGCTAAGGGTGTAGATCGGGTTATTCCGGTGCGAGGGTTCGAATCTCTCAGTCTCCGTAATTAAAAAGTCTTAACGTAAGATTTTGAATCTGCGTTAGGACTTTTTTGTTTTTCATTATGTTCTGATAAAACAGCTTTAATTGCTTCTCATGTTGATGAAAGAAAGAGAAAAAAGTATCTTTTGATTGGAGGACTATAAAACAGTTTTATATTTAGTAAAAAATCTGAAGAGCGTAAGCAAGACATATTTAATGCTTCCAAGCTATATTTAAAGCAATAAAAATTGAATATCAAATCGTCTGACAGGTTACAAATAATATTTCAATGCCTCAATAATATCGTAAAAATTCAAAATTAAGGGCTGAAACCTGTAAGTAAAAATATATGAGGTCTTATATGTGTCTAATACTTCCAAAATCTGCGAATTTATAAAACTCAGAAAATAAATATTCTCAGAATTAAAAATTTGCGATATCAGAAGAGAAACTAAATAAAAAGGACTTAGTATCCAAATAACCGTAAATTAGCCTTATATCAGACAATATTGCAGGATAGATGCTTATTTTGGCTAATAACAAGCTATAAAAATAGGCGATAGGCGATATAAAAAAGCAAAATAAAAAAATTGAAAAAAAGCCTTGCAATTTAGATTAATATCTATTAATATTAAATACGTTGTGATTGAGGGATCACATCGATGACTTAAAAGTTTTAAAAGATAAAAAAAGTTCTTGACTTTTAAAGCTCGTTTAGTTATTATAATAAAGTGCTCTTCGTTAAGAGACATGACCCGTTGGTCAAGTGGTTAAGACACGGCCCTTTCACGGCCGTAACATGGGTTCAAATCCCGTACGGGTCATTTACCATTTTAATATATTTT
The DNA here is from genome assembly GCF_002554115.1 of Lactobacillus sp. UMNPBX4. Lineage (NCBI taxonomy): Bacteria > Bacillati > Bacillota > Bacilli > Lactobacillales > Lactobacillaceae > Lactobacillus > Lactobacillus sp. UMNPBX4. The sequence continues at coordinate 10,002 of NZ_PCZF01000047.1, read as the reverse complement.
GGTACTTACAGCTAATGGAGGATTACCCAAGTGGCTTAAGGGGACGGTTTTGAAAACCGTTAGGCGGTTCTGCCGCGCGTGGGTTCAAATCCCACATCCTCCTTATAATATCGCGGGATGGAGCAGTCTGGTAGCTCGTCGGGCTCATAACCCGAAGGTCGTTGGTTCAAATCCAGCTCCCGCAATTTGGTCCATTGGAGCAGTGGTTTATCTCGCCTCCCTGTCACGGAGGAGATCGTGGGTTCAAATCCCACATGGACCGTAAGATGGCTCGGTAGCTCAGTTGGTAGAGCAAAGGATTGAAGCTCCTTGTGTCGGCGGTTCGATTCCGTCCCGCGCCATCAAGCTGGAGGAGTAGCGAAGTGGCTAAACGCGGCGGTCTGTAAAACCGCTCTCTCTGAGTTCGGCGGTTCGAATCCACCCTCCTCCATAATAGGGATATCGTATAATGGTAGTACATCGGTCTCCAAAACCGCTGATGTGGGTTCAATTCCTACTATCCCTGTTTACCTTCATGGCGGAATTGGTGAAGGGGTTAACACACCGGTTTGTGGATCCGGCATGCATGGGTTCGAATCCCATATTCCGCCCTAGTATTGGGATATAGCCAAGTGGTAAGGCATTAGACTTTGACTCTAACATGCGCTGGTTCGAATCCAGCTATCCCAATTCTAAATAATTTAATAACTTATGGCGGTGTAGCCAAGTGGTAAGGCAGAGGTCTGCAAAACCTTAATCGTCGGTCCGAATCCGACCTCCGCCTTATCAACAAGATAAGTTGATAATTTAATTTAATATTATGGCGGTGTGGCGGAATTGGCAGACGCGTCAGACTCAAAATCTGGTGTCCATTACGGACGTATCGGTTCGACCCCGATCACCGCTATTATTTTAAAGTGATTCATTTTTGAATCACTTTTTTTGTTTATTGAGATATATTTGTAATTTTTCATTATAAATTGCAGTTAGTTTAAGTAATCTTTATAATGCTAAATATGGAGGTATTTAAATGAATATTGGTCTTTATACCGATACATATTTTCCCCAGATAAGTGGCGTGGCTACTTCTATTAAGACGTTAAAAGATGCGCTGGAAAGACAGGGGCATAATGTATTTATTTTTACGACAACGGATCCTAATGTAAAAAAAGGCACAGTTGAACCTAATGTCTTTCGTTTTAGCAGTATTCCTTTTGTTTCGTTTACTGATCGTAGAATTGCATTTAGAGGACTTTTCGAAGCTACTAAGGTGGCTAAGGAAGTCAATTTAGATATAGTTCATACTCAAACTGAGTTTGCATTGGGTACTATTGGAAAATACGTAGCTCATCAGCTAGATATTCCAGCTATTCACACTTACCATACGATGTATGAAGATTACTTGCATTATATTTTGAATGGACATTTATTGCGGCCATATCATGTGAAGCAATTTGTAAAAAGCTATTTAAAAAATATGGATGGCTGTATTGCTCCTAGTGGCCGAGTAGAAGAATTATTAAGACGTTACGGTGTCCAAATTCCGATTCGGGTGATTCCTACCGGTGTAGATATTCAGAGCATGAATAGTGATGCAAATCGTGATGTACGAAAAGATCTTGGTATCGATGCAGATGCCCCAGTTATATTGACGTTAAGTAGAATTGCTGCTGAGAAAAAAATAAATCATATTTTGAATGTATTACCAGCAATTATAGAAGAAATACCTAATGTTAAATTTGTGATCGCTGGTGATGGTCCAGATGTTAAAGTGCTCCAAGAGCAAGTTGAGCGTTTAACTTTAGAAGATTACGTAATCTTTGCAGGAAATGTTGACCATGGAGATGTAGGAAATTACTACCGCATGGCAGATATTTTTGTCTCTGCTAGTGATACTGAAACTCAAGGATTAACATATGTTGAAGCTTTAGCAGCCGGCACACCTTGTGTTGTTTATGATACTGATTATACGGAAAATATCTTTGACAAAGATATTTTTGGACGAAGATTTAATACGCAACAAGAGATGCAAGAAGAAATTATTTCTTTGCTTAAGCAAAAACGGGCAAAAATCCCACAAGAAATATTGCAAAATAAGTTGCAGAGTATTTCATCGGATCAATTTGCTACAAATGTGCATGATTTTTATCAGTATGTAATTGATCATTATCAGCCTAAGCATGAAGAAGATTAAAAAAGAGGATATAGATGATTAGAATTAATATGTTCTCACAAGCTGATTCCGTTAAAGGTCAAGGGGTCGGCTCAGCATATAACGAATTAATTAAATTATTGAGAACGCATTTAGTAGATGAATTTTATGTAACAATAAATAAATATGGCAATAGTGATTTAACACATTACCATACGATTAATCCAACTTATTATGCTAATAGTTTTTCACCAGCACGTGGTAGAAAAATTGGCTATGTTCATTTTTTGCCAGATACTTTAGAGGGCTCAATCAAATTACCAGGCGTTGCAAAAAAAGTATTTTATCAATATGTAATTGATTTTTATAACCGCATGGATCAAATTGTAGTAGTTAATCCAATTTTTATTGATAAATTGGTCAATTATGGTATTGAACGCGATAAAGTTAAGTACATTCCTAATTTTGTTTCTAAAACTGAATTTTATGAGGAATCACTTGCAAGCAAAAATGCATTTCGTCATGAATTGGGGTTACCGCTAGATAAATTTGTAGTTTTTGGCGATGGCCAAGTTCAGGAAAGAAAGGGAATAGATGATTTTGTCAAAATGGCAAAAGCTAATCCAGATGTTCAATTTATTTGGGCAGGTGGCTTTTCTTTTGGCAAGATTACGGATGGCTACAGTCACTATAAAGACATGGTAGATAATCCGCCTAAAAATTTAACTTTTGCTGGTATTGTCGATCGCAAAAAACTGGTTAAATATTTGAACATTGCTGATTTATTCGTGTTGCCATCATATGATGAATTGTTCCCGATGTCTGTTTTGGAGGCATTTAGCTGTGGCACGCCAGTACTTCTGCGTGATTTAGATTTATATAAGGCTATTATTGATGGTTATTATATGAGTGGCCAAGATTTCGGCGAAATGAATCAAGCTTTACAAAAGGCCAAAAGCGATCCACATCTGTTGAAGAAATATAGTGATTTGTCTATTAAAGCAAGTCAAGAATATTCAGAAGACCGATTAGCCCATATTTGGAATGATTTTTATCATGAGCAATACAAATTGGGCAAGGAATTGGGACAAATTCATTAATGAATAAAAAGCATTTATGGGGCATCTTGATTGTATTGGCAATCAGTGCCTTTGTCTTATATATGGATCTGAAGTCAACACCATTATCAGAAATATTAAAGGCGGCTCATGGTCTTAATATTGTAGCTTTAATAATGGTATTTGGCTTAATGCTTCTGTCATATGTTTGTGAAGCGGGGATCTTAGCCACATTAGCTCATCGTAAAGAAGAGCCTAAAAGATCTGCATGGTCATTTTTGCGAATTCCAATTATTCAGGCTTTATTTAATGCGATTACACCAATGTCAACTGGTGGTCAGCCATCACAATTGGCAGCGATGATTCAAATGGGGATGGAAGGTGGTAGATCAACTTCCATTCTATTAATGAAATTCATTATTTATCAGATCGTAGTTTTATTCGCCTATGTCTTTACGATTATCTTTGGCTTTCATATGGTAATGACTAAATTTGCGGGGCTAGCTATATTTATTGCAATCGGCTTTTTGATCCACGTTAGTTCCATCATTTTCTTATTAGCAATCATGTTTGCCTATCATTTTACAAAGAATGCAACTAACGCTTTAATGAATTTGCTGGCAAAGTTCATTAAAAAAGAGCGTGTTGAAAAATGGCGTGCTGCTACTTTAGAAAAGATTGATACTTTTTATGCAGAAAGTCAGAAATTGAAGAAAGAAAAAAAGAAGCTGATTGTAGCTTCGATTTTGACTGTTTTACAGCTATTATTCTTTTATTCAATTCCATTTATGGTACTGATAGCTTTAAATGTGCCATGTTCATGGGCTAATGTCACGCAGATGAATATTATGATTATTATGTTCATGGCGATTATCCCTATTCCAGGTGCATCTGGTGGTGCGGAATACAGTTTTCAGACTTTATTCTCCACGTTTATTTCTTCTCATGGTGCTTTGATTTTAGCAATGTTTATTTGGCGCTTTTCAACTTACTTTTTCGGAATGATTTTAGGTATCTTTGGTTGGATTTTTAAACCTAAAAAGATAAAAAGTTCAGAAAGTAATTAATTTTTCTTAAAAGAAATGCGTCTTGCTTAAATCAGTAGTAAGATAAAATATCGTAATGAGAGGAGAAAGCAATGGAACGTACCAAGTCTTTTTTTAAATGGTTAACGCAAACTAAACTTGGCTTTTTTACGATTGTTTTAGTACTGTTTTGGTTAAAAACATATTTTATATATTTAACGAAGTTTAATTTGGGTGTGGTTGGTCCAATGCAGCAATTTCTGCTTTTGATCAACCCGATACCATCAGGGATGCTCTTGTTAGGTATTGGCTTATTCTTTAAAGGGCGAAAGTCATATTGGATTATCCTAGTAATAGATTTTTTACTAACGCTGTGGCTTTTTGCAAATATACTTTATTATCGTGAATTTTCGAATTTCTTGTCATTTTCGATAATAAAAACTTCAGGTTCGACTTCAGATAATTTAGGAAAAAGTATTGCAGGAATTACTTTAGCTAGTGATTTTCTGGCCTTTATCGATATTGCCGCAATTATTGTTTTATTAATCACTAAAGTCATCAAAATGGACGTACGTCCTTTAAAGCTTAAAGTCAGTTTATTAGTAGAATTGCTGGCAGTTAGTTTAATGGGCCTTAATTTATTGATGGCGCAAAAAGATCGTTCTGGTCTTTTAACTAGAACTTTTGACAATAATTATATTGTTAAATATCTAGGCATTAATGAATATGCCATTTATGATGGTTATAAGATGGCGCAGACGAATGCGCAGATGGCTAAAGCTAACGTATCTGATCTACGCTCAGTTAGACAATACTTAAAAGCAAACTATGTCAAACCTAATCCTGCTTATAACGGTGTAGCCAAGGGTAAAAATGTCTTGGTTATTCACTTAGAGAGTTTCCAACAGTTTTTAATTGGCTATAAATGGAAGGGCAAGGAAGTAACCCCTAACTTAAATAAGATTTATCATCAAAAAGATACGATTAGTTTTGATAATTTCTTTAATCAGGTTGGTCAGGGAAAGACCTCTGATGCTGAAATGATGTTGGAAAACTCATTGTTTGGGTTGCAATCAGGTTCAGCCATGTCGACTTATGGCACTTCTAATACTTTTGAAAGTGCACCAGCTATATTGCATCAACAAGCTGGTTATACGACTGCCGTAATGCATGGTGGTGCAGGCTCATTTTGGAATAGAGATAATGCGTATAAATCATTCGGCTATCAATATTTCATGCCACTTTCATACTTTAAGAATAAGCCAGGCTATTATGTCGGTTATGGTCTGAAGGATAAGATCTTCTTCGATCAATCAATTAAGTATATTGAACGTTTACCGCAACCATTTTATTTAAAAATGATTACAGTTACTAACCACTATCCATATAATTTGGATAAGAAAAATCAGTCAATTGATAAGACTAATACAGGGGATGAAACTGTAGATGGTTATGTGCAAACCGCGCATTATCTTGATCAGGCTATCGGTGAATTAATGCGTTGGATGAAGAAGACTGGTCTTGATAAAAAGACGTTGATTGTCTTTTATGGTGACCACTATGGTATTTCAGGTAATCACCATAAAGCCAGTGCTGAATTGCTTAAGAAAGATTCTTTCAATGATTTTGATAATCTGCAATTCCAGCGTGTCCCACTGATGTTCCACATGAAGGGATTAAAAGGTGGTATTAATCACACTTATGGTGGTGAAATTGATGTTTTGCCAACTTTATTAAATCTATTAGGCATCAAGGACAAAGATACTATTCAGTTTGGCTATGATTTGCTTAGCAAAAATGCACCACAAATTGTTGCTCAACGAAATGGCGATTTTATTACTCCTGAATATTCTAAAGTAGGCAGTGATTATTATGATACGAAGACTGGGGAAAGAATTAAGCCTGATAAGAAATTGAAAGCAAAGCTTACTGCAATTTCTAACAAGGTGACAACACAGCTTTCTTTGTCTGATCGTGTAATTGATGGTAATTTGCTCCGCTTTTATCGTCCAAAGTGGTTTACTACGGTTAAGCCAAAGGATTATGATTATAACAAAGCAACTTCATTGAAGCGGTTGTTCGATGATCCAAGCAAGACATCACTCTGGTATCAAAATCATCAAAAATCGACACAAAAAGATTTTAAGACTGATGCGCCAGAACTTAAAAAATAACTGCAAAAATAAGCAATTTGTGATAAAATTTATTGGTAAGTGTATGTGTGTATTGGAGGCAGCGCATTGTATAATTTAATTATGACGCTACTAATCATTGTTTCAATCTTAATCGTTATTGCAACAATGATGCAGCCACAAAAACAACAAGATGCATTGAACGCCTTATCTGGCGGTGCCGTTTTTAGTGGTCAAACCAAAAAACGTGGTTTTGAGGCATTTATGGAAAAAGTAACTGCAGTTTTATTGGTTCTCTTTTTCGTCTTTGCTATTATTCTAGCTTATATGTCTACAAAATAAATTTTGTACCTCCCGATCAAAAGTGATGGGGAGGCTTTTTTTATATTTCAAAAGATCGGAGATTAATTACATGGCACAAAACGAAAAAATTTTGGCCGGTGTTTTAGAAATTTTTCGCCATAATCCACAAAAACAATTTCGCGTAGATCAAATTGAACGAGAAGCGCGTCGTGAAAGATTGGGTAATTTTACTGAATTAATTAAAGCTCTTTCTTTCTTAGAACATGCAAATAAAATTATTACTGATGGTAAGGGACAATATCAATTAGCCCAAGCAGATACAATCGTCGAAGGTATTTTTAAAGCCAATGACAAGGGTTTTGGTTTTGTAAAGTTAGACGATGAAAATGTTGATGACGTTTTTATTGCAGCTGATTACACAAAGTATGCCGTTGATGGTGACCGAGTAAAGGTAAAGATTGTTGCTGATGGTAATCCTTGGAATGGCAAAGGACCAGAAGGTCGAATCGAAGAGATCCTAGAACGTGGCCTTGAAAGCTTAGTCGGTGAATTCCATCCACTGACTGATGAACAAAGAAAGATCAGTCCTTTTATTGGATATGCTTTAAGCAATAATAAAAAGTTGCACAAATATCGTGTATATTTATCCGAAAATGGTCTGATCCCACAGATGGGCGACATGGTAAAGGTATCTATCAAGGACTATCCTGAAGAAGATTATCCTGAATCTATGACTGGTGCAGTTACTAAGATTATTGGTAACAAGAGTGATCCAGGTGTAGATATCATGTCAATTGTTTCTGCTCATGACGTTCGTACTGATTGGCCAGAAGATGCAATGGCACAAGCTAATGCAATTCCTGATCATGTTACTGAAGAAGAGAAAAAAGGTCGAGTAGATATTACAGATCAGCCTGCAGTAACCATTGATGGGGATGATTCTAAAGACTTTGACGACGCCGTTGTTTTATGGAAATTGCCTAACGGAAATTATCATTTAGGTGTCCACATTGCCGATGTATCACACTATGTCAAAGAAAATACACCTTTAAATGAAGAAGCATTTGCTCGTGGTAACAGTACATACTTGGTAGACCGAGTTATTCCAATGTTGCCATTTAGACTTTCAAATGGTATTTGTTCATTAAATGAGGGTGTAGATCGTCTTGTTTTGTCCTGTGACATGGAAATTACACCAGAGGGTAAGAGAGTAGGCTACAAGATTTATCCTTCTGTTATGCGTTCACATGGTCGTATGACTTACAATAAGGTTAATAAGACCTTAAAGGGTGAAATGGATGGCTTAGAGGACAAGTATGTAAAATTACGTCCAATGCTCGAAGAAATGGCTGATTTGCATGCTATTTTATACAAACAACGTCATAGACGTGGTGCCATTGACTTTGAAGAACCAGAAGCTAAAATTATTGTTGATGATCAAGGCAAGCCAACTGACATCGTATTGCATGAACGTGGTACTGCCGAAAAAATGATTGAGTCATTTATGTTGATGGCTAATGAAACTGTTGCTGAAGATTTCTTTAGAAAGCATGTTCCATTTTTATACCGTGTTCACGAAACACCAGATGCTGAAAGAATTAAGAGTTTCTTCGAATTTTGTAGTGCATTTGGCTTAAATATTCACGCTGATCCAGAGAATATCAAGCCACTTGATTTGCAAAAGGTTGTATCTAAGACTATGGGTACACCAGAAGAAGCTGTAGTGCAAATGATGATGCTACGTAGTTTAAAGCAAGCACATTATTCTGAAGATGCATTGGGTCACTTTGGTTTAGCAGCAAAATACTACACTCACTTTACTTCACCAATTAGACGTTACTCTGACTTGATGGTGCACAGAATGATTCACGCATATCAAGAAAATGGAACTACCGAAGACATGCAGAAGCATTTTGCTAGTTACTTGCCAGATGTTGCTGAACAAACTTCTACTCAAGAACGTCGTTCAATCGATACTGAACGTGAAGTAAATGACTTGAAGATGACTGAATATATGGCAAATCAAGTGGGTCAACACTTTGATGCCGTAGTTTCATCAGTTACTAGTTTTGGTATGTTCATTCAATTGCCTAATACTGTTGAAGGCTTAGTACACATTTCTAATTTAACGGATGATTTCTATAGCTTTAATGAAAAGTCATTGACGTTAACTGGACGTGGTACGCATAAGCAATATAAGATAGGGATGCCTATTAAGGTTACCTTGATTAATGCTAACGTTGAGCAGCATCAATTAGACTTTGAAGTTTATGACCCTAACGCTCCTAAGAAGAAGCATAACGATCGAGGGATGAACGATCGTCGTCGTGGCAACCGCGGATTCCATAATAATCACGGGCACCGTGGTGGCAGCAATTATAATAGTCGTGGTAATCACCGCAGCCGTAATCAAGGAAATAGAAGAAATCAGAGAAACTTTGAACATTAGGAGAGATTCTTAATGAAAAAAGAAAAAGATGATAATCTAATTGCGCAAAATAAAAAAGCACGGCATGACTATTTTATTAAAGAAACTGTCGAAGCAGGAATTGCATTAACAGGGACTGAGATAAAGTCTATTCGTGCACGCAGAATAAACTTGCGTGATGGATATGTTCAAATTTATGGTGGTTCTGCTTATTTAGAGAATGTTCATATTAGTGAATATAAGCAGGGCAATCGTTATAATCATGATCCTTTAAGAAGTAGACGCCTTCTTTTGCATAAAAAAGAAATTGCACGGTTAGCTAAGGCACAATCTGAACGTGGAATCGCCATTATTCCGTTAAAGGTGTATTTAAAGCACGGTTTTGCCAAAGTTCTAATAGGTGTAGGACAAGGTAAAAAGGAATATGACAAGCGTCAAACAATTAAGGAAAGAGATCAAAAGCGTGAAATTCGCCGAAAGTATGGCATCTGATAGCATCGCAATCGCAGGATTGCGGTGCTATTTTTGTATTTTTAAAAAAATTTAAATAAAAATATGAGAGCTAAAGTTCGTTAATTGAAGGTAGAGTGCTATTTTATATAGCAAATAAGATTAGTTAACGCTAAATAAGCAAATAAAAATAAGTGATAATGTTACAACGTTGCCTAGCGTTTCTATTAGAACTCGAACAAAAGAGGGATTTGCCAAAAAAGAGAAAGTAGGGTAAATTAATAAAGTCGTCTTGAGAGATGACGAAGAGCTCGAGAGCTTTAAAAAAAGTTTTTGAAAAAAAGACTTGCAAAGTTAAAGCAAAACGAGTAATATATTTAAATGTCGTCAGGCGAGAGCCGAGGCGACGAAAAATAAATCAAAAAAGTTCTTGACAAAGGATTTGAGATTTGATAAAATATAAAAGCCGTCTGGT
>NZ_PCZF01000046.1:0-12049 GCF_002554115.1 Lactobacillus sp. UMNPBX4 | reverse complement strand
GCGCATCATAGTTTAGCTTGATGATTTTCTTTTGCTTAGAACTAGGATAAAAGCGAAGCTTAACGCCAAAATGATAGGCTAAGCTGCTCATTCTTTTCATGATTTCACCTCCTCGTATTATATAAATTAAATCTGTGTTGATTGTCTTTTTAGTTTGTTTATTCGATCATCAGATGCTAGTCTCTAATTGTCATTGACCTTGGTCAATTGGTATAGGTTTTCACCTCCTGTAGCTTGACTACTTTGTAAGTCTGCCGCCCAAGCAGTTTTGCTAATGACTTACTCACATGCTGTATTGATTCTGGCTATTACTGATTCAGAGCAGTTTCAGTCGCAGCTTTTTAGCTTGAACCTGTGAATACTTATATTTTGCGAGACTGTCTTAGAAACTGTAATTAGGGGCTAACATGTGATGATCGATCTATGACCAAATATTTGTTAGAAAGGAGGCCATTCTCAATGAAACTTTTTATAGGAATTGACGTCAGTTCTAAAGACTTGCAAGTCGCTATTACTGACTCAGAAAATCATCAAAAACCTTTGCTTAACCAATCTTTTTCTAATGATCTGACTGGCGCTAATAAGGTCAAAAAGCTAATTCTCCAACTTGCTAAACAGAATAGCTATGACAAGGTAATTATCGGCATGGAGGCTACTTCAATTTATAGCTTTCATCCAGCCTATTTCTTTGCCAATGATGAGGACTTGCAAAAGCTTAATCTTGAAACTGATGTCGTTAATCCCAAAAATACTAAACGATTTCATGACGTTTACGAAGAAAATAAGAATGATCCTATTGATGCCTATTACATCGCGGAATACTTACGCTTTGGCAAGTATCACGTCACTATCGCTCGACAAGAGGAATACTTAGCTCTCCAGCGTCTAACCAGAACCAGATATGAAATCACGTCTTCCCTGGCCAGAGCTAAGCAGCACTTCATTGAAGCCCTTTACTATCGTCTAAACAAACTGGTTACCGTTGACAAGGAAAATATTAAAACTTCTATCTTTGGCGCAACAATGCTGTCTATTGTGACTGATAGTAAAACCATCGATGAAATCACTGAGATGCCAATCGAGGATTTAATTGATTACCTTCAGACTAAGGGACGCGGCCGCTTCTCTGATCCAGAAGCTTTAGCTAAAGCAATCAGGGAAGCCGTCAGAGGATCCTATCGTTTAGGTAAAGTCATGAAAGACTCAATTGATGCAGTATTATCTGTTTACTATACCGAGATTAAAACCAATCAGAAATTGATTAAAAATTTAGATAAAGCAATTACAGACATCGTTCAAGCGCTCCCTGAAGAGAGAATACTGCAGTCTATTCCGGGAATTGGACCAGTTTACTCTGCTGGCATCATCGCTGAAATTGGTAGTATTGATCGGTTCGATACTGAAGCTCAGCTGGCTAAATACGCCGGCCTAGCTTGGCGTCAAAAGCAGTCTAGTGATTTTGACAGCGAACACAAGCCAATGACCAAAAACGGCAATCATTATCTAAGATATTATTTGGTTGAAGCTGCCAACCTAATTAGATTAAGAGATCCCGTTTTTCGGAAGTACTATCAAAAGAAGTACGATGAAGCTTTCTATTCCCCGCATAAACGTGCTTGCGTCCTTTGTGCAAGAAAACTAGTTAGGACCATTTTCACTCTGCTCAAAAATGGTCAAATCTATCAAACACCGAGGTGATCAATTGGTCTAAAACATTTTTGGAGGAGTAAATAATAGTTATTAAAAACCCTTGAAATAGGGCCTAGTTTCATGCACGCAAATTTTGGCTTTAACACAAACTAATTAAAAATAAAATTTACAATTTACATTGACTTATCACCACATGACTCATAGATTAGATATTTATATTTTACAGGGAAGTCGAACGTATGTCTCTATTTTTAGAATAAAAAAAGCTGACTGCTAGGTCAGCTTGGCCCTATCCATCCCCGCATTAAAATACGGGGATTTTCGGGCGTTTTTCATTAAAACTAGTAGTATTCTTTGGATTATATGTACCAGCTTGAACAGTTGTAGCAGAAAGTCCAAGAAGTGCAGCACTTGTTAGTGCCATTGTCATTATCTTTTTCATTTTAATCACCTTTAACACGTTTTTTCTTAGCTACTATTTTACCATTAGACACAAAAAAGACCGAACTTCGTGTTCGGTCTTTTGTTTAGTTATTCAACTTGTAGAAGCCCTTAGCCTTCAAGCCATAAGCTTGACCAGCAGTCATATCGTATTGAACCATTTCGTAGTCATTCAAAATTGCTTGTTGTTCTGAAGTCAATTTCTTAGGATCAACGAAGTGTCCCTTTTGATCAACTAATTGGAAGCCTTTATCACCGTTAAAGTTAATGGTGATTGCAGGAAGCTTCTTGTGAACTTCAGTAAGTAATGCTTGGTAAGGAGTTACCTTAGAATTAGTTTGTTCAAGCATCATTGCAGTGAAGTCGCTAGTGTTGACGTAATTAGTGTTGTGAGTCAACTTCTCCTTAGCACCATGTTCTCTAGCGTACTTGTTAGAGTAAATGAAGTAACGAGTTGAGTGCATTTGAACTGGGTATCTGCCAGTGTAGTTTTGTGACAAGATACTTGGGTAGTGGTCACCGTAGAAGACAATGGTAATTGGCTTCTTGATCTTATCAATTTGACCAATAAACTTCTTAACTGCCTTGTCGGTGTATTGCGTACCCTTGATGTAAGTTGCCATTTGTTCACGAACGGCAGCAGTGTTGAAGAGTTCACCAGATACCTTACCCATGTATTCGTTGTTTGGATACCAGTTGTTGTAAGGCATGTGGTTTTGAATTGAGATCAAGTTAATAAATTGACCACCCTTCATGCTGTTGATTTGTCTCAAACCGTTAGCATAAGTAGTGAAGTCAGAGTTGTAAGTACTCTTACCAAGTTTCTTTTGATCAATGATCTTGTATTTAGAACCAAGGTAAACGAACTTGTTAAACTTAAATCTCTTGTAGTCTTCTACTCTTGAGTAGTAAGTACCAATGAATGGGTGAACAGCTGACTTGTAGTTGAAGTCCATACCAATGGTTGGGTAGAAGTCGTAGTTTGGTACGATTTGTACATATGGAGTCAAGGTTGACTTGAACATACCCATGTTAAATCCTGTCAAAGTTTCCCATTCCATGTTGGCAGTACCACCACCGTAACCTGCACTAAGCATGCTACCGTAAGTAGATCTGTCCTTCATTGATTGAATAAACTTAACTGGATTTGGAACCTTAGGATCAATCTTAATTGTTGGGAAAGTATATGGATCAACAAAACTTTCACTCAAGTTGTAGACAATAGTTTGATCCTTTAAAGTATTCTTTCTAGTCTTGTTAATTTCATCAGCAATCTTGCCATACTTTTCATTCAAGTGATTAATCGTAGCCTTGGAGTAATTAGATGGCTTATTCATAATCTGTAAATCGAAGTAGTTCAAGAAGTTCAATAATGGACCGTTAATTTGAATATCACGTTCAGGGTTTCTGAATGATTGCTTGTTATCAAAACCACGGTTGATGTGATAAATGATTCCGCCATCGTGGTTGAAGCGAGCTGGTGTCATAAACAAAAGCAAGCTGAGCAATGCCCAGATACCACGGCGCTTCCATGAACCCTTTTTCTTAATTGGAAACTTGATTTCAAGGAAAACAGTCAAAGCAATTACAATCACTAAAGCAACGGCAATCATAATTACCTTTTGTTGACCAACCATTGGAAGCAAGGTCTTCCAGTTAACAATTTCATCAAGTTCAGTTGGATAAATAGGTTCACCACGAAGGTTAAGCTTGATCTTGTTGGCAATGGCCCAACCAATGGTAATTACACTAACCAAAATGGTTGAAGTCCAGTAACGCGTTGTGATGAAGTAGAAAATTGCAAACATGGCATCCAAGAAAATGGCTGTCAAAATGATTGCAAAGAATCTAGTTCCGAGCAAGAAAATTACGGCATTGATATCTGTAGCTGTTGTAATTTGAATTCTTAAGTTATCTGATTCAATTAAGAATGAAACAAAACTCAAGATATAGAACCAGCCCCAAGTAAGAAGTCTTACTCGGTTTTCAACTACCCATGCTGTGAAGTTCTTCCAACCATATTCCACAACTTCAGCTAAATTATCATGACTATTGAAGAACTCAACTGTCTTCTTAATCGGCTTTATTCTAAATAAAAAGCGGTTATACAAATAGTTCAGCGCAAGAGCTGCGATCATCATAATGACGATCATCAAGAACTTGTTAAAACCAGCACTATTAGTAAAGCGGAATGATCTTACAAACCCACCAATAATTGGTGCGTCCATAAAAATAATTATTGGAATAAAGAAACGCATATCCTTAGCGCTATAGCTAACGATTACTTTTCTAAAGATTAAGAATACTGCCAAGACCATTAAAAATAGAAATGGCGAGGTAGGATTACTTAAAAACTTAGGAGTCCAAGAATAAACTCCACTACGTCCGGATAAACGCTGATACCAGTAGACACCGTTAAATCCCGGAACCCCAATAAACATTACAAAGAATGAAAATACTCCTGCAGCAATTGACCAGCCAAAGACTTTCTTAGGGATCTTAACATTGGCCAAGAACATCCCCCAAGCAAAGTATAACACGAGGTAAACACCGTAAATGGAGTAGTTAAAGTACATTGTACCTGCACTAGTAGCAAAGCCTACTAATGTCAATGCACTAAGCAGCAACACATTTTGCTTAGTTGTAATTCGGCGTTGCAACTCATACAGATATGGTTGAGCCAAAATACTGAAAATCAATCCAGCCAGTAAAACTGAAGTACTTGTCAAAACTGGGAAGAACACACCCCACAGCTTCCACATGACAAAACTACCTGGTCGCTTAATGAAGTTAGCCAAATACAGAAGTATCAGCGTTACAACTGCAATAATCCAGAATCTGAATGCTTCAGTTGGACGGATTTTCTTTTTGCTGTATACAGCACCAAAAGCCATCGGTACAAGCACTAATGTTGCACTACCTAGCATTCCTGGAATAAATCTCATTAAGGTACTCAATGGCAATCTACCAAAGGTCTTCCCCCATGAAAACATCTGCACTAGCATTAAAAATGCAGCCAAGATTATACAAACAATTTGACCAACATTCAGTGATTTCTTTTTATTAATCTCACTCATTTTCCTAGTCTATGTCCTTACTAAAATTTTCTGTTATTACTTACTCTTAATTCCCAACTTCTTTTTAATTGAATATAAAATATCAACTTTTTTACCATGACCGGTAAAGAAATCAATAATATCATGCCAGAACTTGAAAATCATAATTAAAGTAATCACCAAAAAGACAATTCCTGCTTCTTGATTGTGCCAAAATTCATAAACACTGAATAAAAGCATAAACACAATTGGTGGAATCGTCAAATTTTGCATAATTGCAGTTAATACCAGAGCAATTAGCAAAGTTGCAAATCCTGCCTTCCAATCATAAAAGACCGCTACCTGAGCGGCAACTGCAACACCTTTACCGCCTTTAAAATGATCCCAAATTGGAAAACAGTGTCCTAAAATCAATCCCAGACCAGTATATGCAATATTGATATGTGCTGGGAAAACAAAATACACAATAAACAGAGCAATCAAACTTTTTAGCAAATCGCCCAAACAAGTTAAAATACCCCATTTTTTACCAAAAACAGCCCCCATGTTAGCTGTTCCTGGATTATGTGAACCATATTCTGTAGGGTTTATTTTCAAAAAGATTTTACCAACAACCATCGCTGTCAGAAAATTACCAAAAATATAGCCAATCAGCGTGGCCCAAACTCGCTCCATTAATTATCCCCTTCTCCGGTGTAATCATAGATATGATAATGCTGAATCTTGCCACTCTTAAAACTAAAGCCATTAGCTTTATTTTGTTCATTCTGGAAGGTCTCGTTATTCTGAACAACTTCCTTTTCTAATTCCAACTCTGTGCGCACTAAATCAGAAATTCGTTGCAATTCACTAGTTGGTTGAATTTGATATGCGGCATCCTCAACCTCAGCATTATAGCCATGAAGATAATCACTTGATGAGCTTTTAGCACAATCACGATAATTCATTGCAATTTGTTGTAAAGCACTAAATGGCAAGTTGGTTCGTACATTGTTTGAAACAGAGGTTAGAATTGAATCTAAATTTGATAGTGAACTAATCGAAACAGCCTTTCTAATTAATGTCGTGATGACTTGTCGCTGTCTCTCCTGCCTACCATAATCTCCTCTAGGATCATCGTAACGCATTCTCGAGTAAGCAAGTGCTCCGGCACCACCCATATGGGTTAATTTACCTTTCTTAAAGACATAACCGCCATATTCAAAGCTAAGCGTTGGTCGAATATTAATGCCGCCAACATAACGAATCATTTTCATGATCCCGCCCATATTAACTACAGCATAATATTTAACAGGCACATTAATTAATTCAGAGACAGTGTCCATTGCCATTCTTGCTCCGCCTATCTCATAGGCAGCATTAATTTTTTCTACCCCAAACTCATCTGTACCAACCATTTGCGCCATCGTATCACGTGGAATAGAAACCAACGTATAGTGCTTCTTAGCAGGGTTAACTACAGCTAAAATCATGGTATCAGTTCGTCCACGCTTTTCTGTTCTATGAAGAGCACCAGTATCGGTTCCCATCAATAAAACAGCAAAACGTTTTTTTCCATTAAATTCACCTGTAGTTTTCACTGCAGTTTGCGGATCATAGGTTTTATCAACAGCGTTCTTTGTTCGGAAATATACAGAAGCAAAATAAGCCGCGGTCGCAACTACTGCTACTAAGACTATTATCCCCGTGACCCACGCCCAAACATGGCGCTTTTTATATTTATGATTTTGCACTCGAGTCTCTGTCGGGTGATTTCTATACTCTTTTCTACTTTTCTTCATAAATCATACCTATATGTAAATTCACATTGAGTGTATTATAACAAAAAAAGCAAATCATCGCTGACTTGCTTCCTACATCTTATTAAAATCGTTACTTATTTTTACTTTAGTGTCAATGTAATCTCAAAATTGCGGCTACTTTCAGCCTCTAATTCAATTTTATCAGTAAAAGCAGTAACTTTACCATCTTCTGCGGCTAACTTAAAATCAGTTGAAGCAATATCTATTCCATGTTCTTCATTAATTAAACTAATTTTGTTAACGCTGCTCTGACTTTGCCAAGTACTTGGCAACACAAAGCCTAATGAAAATGGTAATTCCTTATGTGATGAATTCTTTAGATAAAATGATATCTTTAATTGATTGCCCTCCAAAGCATATGTTATCATCACTTCAAAATGATATGGAAAACTTTTATAGCTTTCCGGTGTATCAATTAAAGTCAAACTGACTCGAGTATCACCTTTATCTACGACAGTCCAGGGCAGTTTGCTAGCCCAGTTATTGCCTTGATCAAGCACCGGAAAAGCAATTGCCATACCCTCTTCAGTCCCATTTTCGCCGAGATAATCATAATTATCATTAATAGATACAAGATGGACCATTTTGGCCCCATTCTCATCGACAGAGACTTGTAAGAGAGAATTATCAATTGTTTGCATATTTTTCTCCCCACTTTAATTCCATTGACAAAAATAGCACTTAAAAGGGGTAACTGTCAATTTTTAACACATTGCAGCCGCTTTTATGGCCGCTGTCAGCCCGACTACCATATTCTCTAAACTCATTGAAGGATAACGTCCATTCTTAGTCTGACTTGGCAAATATGGAATATGAATAAAGCCGCCCTTTAAATCAGGATAATCGTGATGAATTAAATATTGAATTTCATAAAAAAGATGATTGCAGACATACGTCCCCGCAGAATTTGAAATTTGTGCAGGGATTCCGGCATGACGAATGTCAGTTACCATCTTTTTAATTGGCAATTGGGTAAAATAGCCATCTAATCCGTCTGCTTGAATTTTACCTTCTTTAGGACCTTTACCAGAATTGTCAGGAGTTGAACCCGATTGAAAATTAATTGCTATTCTTTCGGGCGTAATAGCACCGCGACCACCTGCCTGTCCTACATTAATCACCATCTCAGGATTTTCTTTTTCAATCGCTTTCTTTACGACATCAGCACTTTGATAAAAAATAGTAGGAACTTCTAACTTAATTATTTTGTTACCAGCTATTTCATTAGGTAATCTTTTTACAGCTTCAATTGCAGGATTAATTTTCTCTCCGCCAAAAGGATCAAAACCGGTTACTAATATTTTCATATCGTTCCTCTTTCCTTAGAAAAAAATGGTAAATTTTTTTATTTATAATATAATATACTTGTTCCAAAAAATTATGAAACTAAATGTTTAAAAAATAGTTTTTGGGGCAAGTTGATAAAATAGAGCATCCCTCTTGGGGTGCTTTTTTTTCCTAAAAAATACAAAATAAAAAGGAGCTTCTTGCAAAGTTCCTTTTTTGTGTGAATAACCATTAATTAAATTAGTCGTCCAACTTTTCCTTGTTAACAACATCCAAGTTTTCGTCGAATGTGTAAACAACTGGTTCACCAGTCTTCATTTCAAGGTTCATGATGTCGTCATCAGAAATGTTTTCGATGTACTTAGTTAAAGCACGAAGTGAGTTACCGTGAGCTGCGATAATTACGTTCTTGCCGTCAAGTAAGTCCGGAGCAATGTGATCTTCCCAGAATGGCATTACACGGTCAAGACATACGTGTAAGTTTTCTGCCTTAGGAACGATGTGTGGGTCCAAGTTTGCGTAACGACGGTCATGTGCTTGACTGAATTCATTGTCATCATCAATAGCTGGTGGCAAAACATCGTATGAACGACGCCAAATGTGAACTTGTTCATCGCCGTACTTTTCAGCAGTCTTCTTCTTGTTCAAACCTTGAAGAGCACCGTAGTGACGTTCGTTAAGTCTCCAAGTCTTCATTTCTGGAATCCAGAGTTGGCCACTTTCTTCCAATGCGAAGTGCAAAGTCTTGATGGCACGAGTTAATAATGAAGTATAAGCTTGATCAAATTCAAGACCGTGTTCCTTGATTAAACGACCAGCCTTCTTAGCTTCTTCAACACCTTTTTCTGAAAGGTTAACATCAACCCAACCAGTAAATTGGTTTGAAAGGTTCCATTCACTTTGTCCGTGACGGATTAAAACTAATTTTGACATGAAATATCTCCTTTTAAAATTCAATGTTTCATCCATATTTTACACATTTCACAGTTTTTTTCATAGAGAAATGAGTAAAAAACATCTTTTTTTGATGTTCACTTTCTATTATCTTCTTTTTTATGTTACTTTTAAGTAAAATATTCAAAAAGAAGTGTAAAAAATGAAATTTATGAATAAAAAACTAATTTTAGGCTTAGTTGCCTTATTAGCATTATTTTTATCCGCTTGCTCGCAAAAAAGCGCTAAATCTGGCGACAACCTGCCGAGCGCCAAAACTATTTTAACTAAAGCACAAAAAGCAAATTATAATTCGATGCATGCCACTTGGGACGAAAAAAGCAATGGCAAAACTTCACAAAAGGCTGCGGTTGAATATACAACTAAACCTACGATCATTTATGCCAATGTTTCCGCAACTTCTAATTACTATAAAATGTGGGTTGAAGGGAAAAATAGCTACATTCAAATGAAAGGCACCAACAGCAGTCACTGGTTTAAGACCACTACTAAGGCTAGCACCTATTCATCATTCATTCAAAGCTTAAATGGCAACTTGTTAACTCCATTTATTCCTTTGCACAAACAATTTAAAGTCAAAAAGAATGACAACAATTATGCCCTTATTTATAAAGGAAACAACAAAAGAGTTTGGAACGCGATCGTGTCTGACGCGGCAGTTACAACTTTAATCGGAATTGATATTGATGATGTAAAGCCAATCAATACTGAAATTCAGGTCGATGTTGATAAAAATTACAATGTCAATGATGTAAAAATTGTTTCTAGCTACAAAGATGATGGGCAAAAGAAGACTTTGACTATGAATGTAGATCAAATTGATCAAATTAAGAAATTGTCCGTTCCTAGTGCAGTTAAAAAGAATCCCGTAGATTTAGGAACATTAGATAAAAAATAATTAATATAAAAAAGCTCTAATCTAAGCATAGATTTGGGCTTTTTCGTTATAATAGAAATAGTTATTTAGGAGATTTTTTATTATGAAATTAAAAAAAGCAATTATCGGTATATCATTAGCCGCCGTCTTTTTACTCAGTGGCTGTAGCCAAAAAGAAAAGAAAGCTGATCCTGTTTTAAACAAAACTCAGGTAGTTCAAAAAATGAAAAAGGGCTTCAAGAGTGGTCAAGTTATTCAATCAGTTACTCTTGGCACTGACACTTCTAACCAAGCAGCTATTGCCAACACCACATTTGGCGGTGACTCAACGGTTTACCATATAACCAATCAAACTTCTAGCAAGGGCAAGACCCGCTCTAGCGAAGAATGGGTTAACATGAACAACGTTTATATCAATGGTCGTGACACTTGGTATAAAGCTGATCTAGAGAAATTAACCGGACACTCATATGCCGATTTAACTGATGCAATTATGAATAATCACTTGATCACTAATCCTAGTGCTGAGTTGATTAAAGCTTACAAGTTAAAGCGCAATAAAAACACCTACACTTTAACTGCTAAAATAAGTGATAAAGCTTTGATGAAAAAAGCAGCTACTCCTATCTTTGATACTACTCCACAAAGCACAGGTCAAGCTAAAGTGTTTAAGCAAATTCAAAAATTAGGCAAATACAAATCAATGACGGTTAAGGCGGTAGTGAAAAACAATAAATTAGCTACCGTTAACGTCTTCGTTAACATGAAGCTTGGCAAAATGATGACAGTCAAGGTCGGTCAAAGCTATGGCAACTTTGGTAGTCACGACTTCTTAGAGGTTCCAACTAATGCTACGAACGCTAAGAATTTGCCAACTACTGACAATAATAAGAAAAAGAAATAGGTATTCACGATGAAATTAGGAATTATCGGCAGCGGCATGATTGTTCAAGACTTTTTAACTACTGCTGATCAAATTGATAACTTAGAATTAACCGCAATTTCTTCAACCAAGCGTAGCGCAGGCATCGCGCAAGAATTAGCACAAAAATACAATATTTCTCAAACCTATACTGACAATGAAAAATTAATGTCAGACAGCAACGTTGATACGGTCTATATCGGCGTGCCTAATTTCTTGCACTACTCGCTAGCTAAGCTTGCACTTGAACATGGCAAAAATGTCATCTGCGAAAAGCCATTTGTATTAAGTACAGCTGAAGCCGAAGAATTAAAGCGATTGGCCGATGAAAAAGATTTAATTATCGTTGAAGCTATCACTAATATCTACTTAGAAAACTACAAAAAGATCAAAGAAGAATTAGATAATATTGCTCCAATTCATATCGTTTCTTTAAATTATACGCAATACTCTAGCCGTTATGACGCCTTCCTTGAAGGTAAGATTGCTCCCGTTTTTGATCCGAAAAAAGATGGCGGCGCCTTGATGGACTTGAATATTTACAATATCCACCTTGCCGCTGGACTGCTCGGGTTGCCTGATAAGGTAAAATACTACGCCAACATGCAAAAAGGCATTGATACATCGGGTATCCTGCATCTTTCTTATCCTGATAAACAAGTAACTTTGATCGGTTCAAAGGACAGTTATGTAACGCCACGTTCGTTCATTGAAGGCGAAAAAGGCAGCATTTATTTTGACGGTTCAACTGGTACGCTTGATAACTTTACCGTCGAAATGCGTGGACAAAAACCGAAGCGTTACAACTTTAATAAATATCCACATCGCATGGCAAGTGAGTTCACTGCATTTGCCGAGATGATCGATCAACATGATGTTCGGAGAGCTGATGAAGCGTTTGTCAATACTTTGGAAACAATGAAGATTTTAACTGCAGCTAAAAATTCAGTTGAATAATGTGAAAGCCACCTTGTTTAAAGGTGGCTTTTTGTGTCTTATTTTGTTCGTAAATTGCAATAATAAATTGAACACTTACGCTGTTTGATAGATTTTATCTAAT
>NZ_PCZF01000045.1:0-12912 GCF_002554115.1 Lactobacillus sp. UMNPBX4 | reverse complement strand
TAGGAAATCATCGTTCTTTTTTCCTGTCTGAGAATTAGTTTTTTCCCAGACACTTTTATTTTTATTTATTAATAATAATTAGTTATAGCTTTGCCCTAAAAATAAGTATTAAACATTATAAAAGCTGCTATTTATAATGGAACCTAAAGAAAACTGTTTTTACAGATAATAGGTGAGCGAATGATTAAATACAAAAATAAATACTTTGAAGGGGAAAGAATACTTTATGGCATTAATGATGCATTACCTTTGGTCATGGTGAATCTCCTTTAAAGGAGGTAAATAATGTCAGATTAAAAGATTCAATTTTTACATGGAAGTATCCATTATGGTATGACGATCATATAGAAGTGGAAAATACTACCTTTGAAATAATGTCTAGGAGTGGAATTTGGTATACTAAAAACATTTCTATTAAGAATAGTGCTTTACAAGCGCCTAAACTATTTAGAAGAGCAAGTCATATTAGATTGGACAATGTTCATTTTGCCAATGCAGAAGAAACGATGTGGACTTGTAATGATATTAGAATTACTAATTCACAAATTAATGGCGACTATTTTGGCAAGGATAGCAAGAATATATATCTAGATCACGTGAGTGTAGTTGGTAATTGTGTTTTTGATGGTGCTGAAAATATTGAGGTTCACAATTCAACTTTTGTCTCTAAAGATGCTTTTTGGAATTGTAAAAATGTGACTATTTATGATTCAACAATTGATGGTGAGTATCTAACTTGGAATACTGAGAATATTAAATTCATTAATTGTAAAATCGAAAGTGATCAAGGATTAAATTATATTGATCATATTGAAATTAAAAATAGTTCACTTATTCATACTGATTTAGCTTTTGAATATGTTTCAGATATGGATGTAGAAGTGACTAGTAAAATTGATAGTGTTAAAAATCCCGTGTCAGGTAAAATTGTAGCGCCAGAAATTGGAATTTTAACTATGGATTCAAATAAGATTGATCCTGAAAAAACGAAAATCAATTGTCCAAAGATAATTTCAAAGGTAAAGCATTCAGATAATAAGCAAAAACCAAAGGATTAGTGATAATAATGGAATATGATTTTAAAAATGCACCTGATCGTAGTCATACGGATTCAGTAAAGTGGGATGTTAAGCCAGGTGAATTACCGATGTGGATTGCCGACATGGATTTTAAAACAGCACCGGAAATCATTAAGGCAATGAAAGAAAAAGTTTCATTAGGTGCCTTTGGTTATGAGTGGCCACAAGCTGATTATTTTAATGCGGTAGCGGATTGGTATGAAATAGAACATGGATATCGTCCGCAAACCAATTGGATGATCTTTACCACGGGAGTTGTGCCCGCGATTTCATCGATTGTGCGGCGTGTTTCGCATATTGGCGATAATGTTCTAGTTCAAGAACCTGTTTACAATATTTTTTACAACTCTATTTTGAATAATGGGCGCCATGTTTTATCAAGTAATTTAGTGTTTGATGGTGAACATTACAGCATTGATTGGACAGATTTAGAAGAAAAATTAGCTGATCCACTCACTACGTTAATGATTTTCTGTAATCCTCACAATCCTATTGGTAAGGTTTGGACTAAAGCAGAAGTTCAAAAAATTGCACAATTATGTCAAAAACACCATGTGGTTTTGCTTTTGGATGAGATTCATGGTGACTTAGTCAGAAAAGGATGATGTGGATTAATGTACAGAAAGTGACTGATAATTCTGCAGATTTTGCTGCTTTTTTGAGAAAAGAGACAGGTCTAATTATTTCAGCAGGTAGTGTTTATCGCGGTAACGGACAAGATTTCATTCGGATAAATTTAGCCTGCCCATTAGCAATGGTAAAAGACGAAATGAAGCGATTGGTAGAAGGAATCCGTAAGTATAGCAAATAGGTTTACATGTAAACAAAAAGGTAGATATATAATTAAGAAAAGGGTTTCATTTTTATAGCCTCAAAGTATATACTTTATGTGAGGTGATTTAAATGGAACCATTATTTTTAACCCCGTATTTTAGACCAAAGATTTGGGGCGGACGCAAATTAGATGATATTTTTCACTATGATATTCCAGAAGGAGAAGTCGGTGAGGCTTGGATTATTTCTGGCTATAAGGATGATGCTTCAGTAGTAACTGAAGGTCCACTTAAGGGCATGTCTTTAAGAGATGTTTATTTAAAACATCCAGAATTATTTGGTAATCCTAAGGCTAAGGAATTTCCACTTTTGGTTAAGTTCTTGGATGCCAATGATAATTTATCAGTGCAAGTACACCCAGATGATGATTATGCTAGAAAAGTAGAAAATGATTCCGGCAAGACTGAAAGCTGGTACGTCATGCAAGCAGACCCAGGTGCCTACATTATTTATGGTCATTATGCTAAGACTCGTGAAGAATTAGCTGATATGATCCATAAGGGTGAATGGGACAAGTTGCTCAGAAAAGTTCCAGTTAAGGCTGGCGACTTTTTCTACGTTCCAGCAGGTACAATCCATGCTTTGACTAAGGGTTGCTTGGTAATTGAAACTCAACAATCAAGTGATGTTACTTACCGTCTTTACGATTATGATCGAGTAGATAAGAAGACCGGTAAAAAGCGTGAACTTCATACGCAAAAATCAATTGATGTAACTACTGTACCTCATGTTGATCCTAAGCTTGATATTAAGACCAGCAAGGATCAAGATGCAGAAATTAAGACTTTGGTAGAACCACCAATTTCACCACACTTCTACTTATGGCAAATTGACCTTGATGGTACTTGGAAAACAGGGTTAAAGGATCATCCATATCTTTTAGTTTCAGTCATTAAAGGCGAAGGAAAACTTGAAGCTGATGGCAAAACATATGATTTGAAATTAGGAACTAATTTAATTATTCCAAATGAGATGAAGAAATTCACTTTCACTGGTAAAATGAGAATAGTTATGTCTGCACCTGGTGAGGAATAACCGTTTATTTTATCAGATTTAGGAGTGAGAAATTGTGATCTATGTCGCTTGTGGTTCAATAATGGCAGTGATTGGAATTATTTGGTTGATTTCACCAGCCAAGAAGCCTAATCGGATTTATGGCTATTTATCTTATCTAGCGCAAGTTAACAAGGATAGTTTTAAGTTTGCTCAAAGAAGGGCAAGTTTATATTGTATTTTATTCGGCTTGATTCAAGTCGTAATAGGGTTAATTATTCACTATTTGAATTGGGATCGCTATTTTCTCATTTGGCTATTAACTTTTTATTTATTTATCTTATTGCCAATTGTCTTTACTGAAAAAAGTCTCAAATCTTTTTTAAGTAAAAGACATGAATTGCCACATGACTATGTCGATCCCGATCAAGTAAAACGTCAAAGAACAAAAGGATTTAGGGATCGATAATGAGTTTGAGAATCTTAATGGTTGAAGATGACAGTTCTGTCGCTGAAATGATGGGAATGTTTTTCAAAAAAGAAGGTTGGCAGCAAGATATCGCTGTCGACGGTGTCGAAGCCGTCGATATGTTTAAAGAAAATGCAGATAAGTATGATTTGATTACATTAGATCTGAATTTGCCAAAAAAAGATGGGATTCAGGTTGCTAAGGAAGTAAGGGCTATTTCTCCTACTGTTCCAATTATCATGCTTACTGCTAGGGGCAGTGAATCAGATCAAGTTCTGGGATTAGGAATTGGTGCTGATGAATATGTGACTAAGCCATTTAGTCCAATTGCCCTGATTGCACGAATTAAGGCCCTTCATCGTCGTGTGATGATGGAAGAAGATGTTCAAACGCAAGAAAATACTAATCAGGAATATGAAATTCAAACATCTCATCTAAAAATTTCTAAGGATAGACGAGAAGTTTTGTTTGATGATCAACCGGTAGTTGATTTAACACCTAAGGAATTTGATTTACTGTATACGATGGCTCAAAAGCCTAAGCAAGTATTTTCACGTGATCAGCTATTAGAGTTAGTATGGGGATATGAGTATTATGGTGAAGAACGAACCGTTGATGCTCATATTAAAAAATTGCGGCAAAAATTAGAAAAAGTTGGCGCCAAAGTTATTCAAACAGTCTGGGGTGTCGGCTATAAGTTTGACGATTCGCAGGTCAAATAATGAAATTAATTTATCAGAACATGCTGGGCTTTCTTTTGATTATCGTAACCACGATTTCCATTATTGGTTATTCAGAAATCGGATATGCCCGTAATCAGGCTTACATGCAAAATTATCAACGAATGGAAAGTTATGCTAATTCGTTGGGAGAATTAGCTGAAACGGATGGCAAAAACGGCACAGCTTTACTAAATGATAATTTCTTGAATCAATTAGAATTTGTATTGCGTGGAGATGACGTTCATTTACGTATTTTTGATGATAAAAATACGCAAATTTATCCTCGGGTCAATGCCAAAGTTCAATTGTCTGATAAGATTTTTTCTACTTTGCAAAATGGACAAGAGATTCGCATCCAGAATAACCATACTGAAAATTCCCCAATTGGTTCAACTAAGGACGCATATACTGGTGTCTTAGTCCCCTGGATGAATGGAAAAAATTTGGTTGGTATAGCGTGGATTAGTTCTAGGGTAAAACATGTTGAGCGACCAATATATATGGCTAAGCGCAATTTATTGCGGGCTTTGTTAATCACTGTAGCAGTTGGACTTATTCTTAGCTTTATCATTTCATATTATTCAACTAAACGAATCAAACGGTTGTCTCGGGCAACGCAAAAAGTTGCCTCAGGAAACTTCAATGTACAGATCGCTCATAAAGACAGTGATGAAATTGATCAGCTGGCTGAAAACTTTAATAAAATGGTTAAGGCACTTAAGCAATCAAATGAAGAAGTTAGGGCACAAGAAAAGCGGCGTGATCAATTTATGGCTGATGCAGCTCATGAAATGCGAACACCTTTGACAACTATTAATGGCATTCTGGAGGGCTTGCAGTATGACGCCATTCCGGAAGAATCTAAGCCTAAGTCTATTGATTTAATGCAACGTGAGACTAAACGTTTAATTAGGTTAGTTAATGAAAATTTGGATTATGAAAAAATCCGTAATAATCAGATCATGTTGATTAAAACAGATTTTGATGCAATGCCAATTCTGCATGACTTAAAGTCGCAGTTAAAACAAAATGCTCAAAAGGCTAAAGACGAAATTAGTGTTGCTGGTCCAGAAAAATTGCCAATTTATGCAGATCGTGATCGATTTACGCAGGTGATGGTCAACTTGGTTCAAAATGCCATTCAATTTACGCATGATGGTCACATTCAAATTTCTGGTAAAAGATTGGAACATGCTAGTGAAATATCTGTCAAGGATGATGGTATCGGCATGAGTAAAGACCAAACTAAGTTTATCTTTGAACGCTTTTTCAAGGCTGATCCATCAAGAGCGAGGATGGGCACAGGCGAATCTGGGTTAGGATTGGCCATTGTTTCCTCATTGATTAAACAGCACGGTGGTAAAGTAAAAGTGGCTTCTGCACCTGGCAAAGGATCAACATTTACGGTTATCTTTTATGATAAAGGCTATGAACAATTTATAAGCAAAGATGAATAGAAAAAGGCATTCAGCTGCAATTTTATACAGCTGAATGCCTTTTAATTTTCTTTAGTTTTTATCACTTTTTTCTGTGCTACTTTTATTTTGCTCGGTTAATTGATTCTTAAGTACTTCTTCTGGCACTTTAGTAATATCTTTTTCACGATTGTGCAATTCAGAAGCATCAGTCTTATAGAGCTTGGTTGTAGAACGATTATGATTTTCACTGTAAAGTGAAGTAGAACTATCTGCTAGGTCTTGTCTGATTGAGATCATCTTTTGATAATTAGTAGAGTAATTAAACTGAGTTGGATCAACCGGTACAAAACCTGTTGGAGTGTAAAACCGTAGTAAATTATGATTATTAAGCAAATCAGAATAATGAAGAGAATCTTTAGCTTTTTTAGCTAAAGCGGTAATTTCTTTCTTTTCCTGCGGGCTAAAATTAATAATTTGTCTACCGTTAATTCGATTGTAAACTGTTCCTTTTATTCCCTTGTCTCCAACGATAATATATTTGGAGCTGACAATAGTACCATTTCTAAAGACGATCCAATCTTGTCTATGAGGAGAAAGCATGTCGCTACCAAATTGAACATAGCCCTTATTACTGATTCCAAGTAGGTGAAGCAAGGTTGGAAGAACGTCGATTTCGCCAGCAATTTCGTGACTGATTTTTCCTTTTAAATTATCAGCGTGAATCATGAATGGAACTTTTTGCATTTGCACATTGTTATATGTGTTCCAAGTATCAGCACTTTCATTAATAATTGGAGCTAAGGTTTCATTTTCGGAATTACTTAATCCATAGTGATCACCATAGATTACTATCATACTATTTTTATAGAGGCCAGAAGCTTTTAGATAGTTGAAAAATTCATGAACTGCTTCGTCTAAGTAATGAGCAGTTTCAAAATAGTTGTTAATAGTTCGATCGCTCGTTTTAGTGGTCTTAAAGTTAGGATCGCGATCATCCTTATCTAGATCAAATGGAATATGGTTAGTAACAGTAATGAATTTTGCATAAAATGGCTGTTGCATTTGTTCTAGGTACTTGATGCTCTCGGCAAACAACAGCTTATCTTTTAAACCGTAACCAATATTGTCTTTATTTTGTGTACTGAAATAATTCTTATCAAAGAAATAGTTATAGCCCATATTTTTATAGACATCATTTCTATTCCAGAAAGTACCGACATTCCCGTGGAATACAGCAGAAGTATACCCATCTTGACGCAGAATTTGGGGAGCTGCCTGGAACGTATTCTCAGAACCAAGTGAAGTGAATAATGATCCATCTGAAATCCCATATGTACTAGTTTCTAACATGTTTTCAGCATCACTAGTTCTACCTAAACCAACTTGATGATAAAAGTTATCAAAACTCAAAGTATGTTTATTTCGATAAAGTGAATTTAAAAACGGTGTCACTTCTTTGCCATTAACCTTAAGGTTAATTAAAAACTGTTGAAAACTTTCCAAGTGAATGACAATTACGTTTTTATTTTTCTCTACGCCAAAATATGCGGATGAGGGAGCAGAATGAATCTTATTGGTAAAATTCAAAATCTCATTTAGATCTGAAGCATTAGCATTTTGGGTTACCTGAACGTTTTGTGCGCTCTTGAAACCATCATAAGCAGTAAAAGTATCAATTCCCAAATATTTCACTACATAAGAACGGTCAAAGGTATTTCTTAAAAGGCGTGGACGGGAAGTCTCAGCCAGAAAGATGTTCAAAGTAGTAATCAATGCTCCAACTGAAGTAATAGCGATGGGAGTTGACAGCCCGTATGATTTTTGATCGATTCGTATTCTATGAATAACCAAAAGGATGATGATAATGATAAGGTCAATCCAAATTAAGATGTCGGTAGGGTGGAGTAAAGCAACAGTACTTTTACCCAAGCCTTGGGAGACCTTGCCAGCATTAGTCATTGTTTTAATGGTTAAAAAATCAGTAAATTGCCGGTAGTAGATAATGTTTGCAAATAGCAAAGCAGTATTTGCAAAATCCATGATTAACATGGCGATATAGGAAATAATAGGTTTAGGGATGTAAAAGCCAATACTAATCAAAATTACAGCAGTCCCAATCGGGCTGAGCCACATGATAACGTGCTGGTAAGGATCCGATAAACCTAAATTAAAGTCGAAATAAGCGGCAAAAATGTATTTTATCCAAAACCAAAATACCAAAAGAACCAAAAATCCAGTTCTTGTTTGAATAAAATTGCTAATTTTCTTTTTCATATTTTTCTCCTTTAACATCTTTTAATTTTAAAGGTTCCTTCTGCTTAAAACAACGATTTATCAAGAGTTATGCATTTTTTAATAATTACCTTTTGAAAAAATGGTTATAATCTAGAAGGAATAATTTAGAAAGAGGCAAAGCATGCTGTTTTTCGGCCCACTTTATAATTTTTTAGCAGAACGTTATGCGACTAGTATTAATCATTTTGCATTAGTTAAATTAACTTTTTTAGCATTAGATAAAACCTTCTTTTACTTTCTTATTTTTGCGGTTTTACGGTTGATCTGGCTTCTTTTTGTTAGAAGAAGACGATCAATTAAATCGGAAGTTAGTGTTTGGATTTTTGCATTTTATCTAATTTTGATTTTAATGTTGACAACGTTCAGAGATACTTATTTTCCATGGCAACTTGTGTTTAATTTTAATAGGCCGTTGAGTGATGTTAATTTAGTTTTTATGAAGGAAACGTGGAAATTAGTTTATGCGCCAAGCAGGTTAGATTTCTTTTACAATTCACTGGGCAATATTATGTGTTTTGTGCCGTTTGGAATATTATTTCCAATTGTTTTTTCAAAGAAGCAATCATTTTTTAAAACTATTTTGATGGGGATGCTGTTTTCAATTGTCATTGAAACATTGCAATTTTTATTATCAACTGGTGTTAGTGACATTGATGATGTCTTCTTTAATACGTGTGGTGCGATCTTAGGCTATTTGATTTATCTCTTTTTCAAAAAATTATGTATGCGCTTGTAAAATGATACTGGTATTCGATAAATAAGATTGTTAAAATAAGGATGTGAAATTTTTATAATAGTTAGGAAGCAGATTTATGAGTTTAATTAATTTTGATAGTAGTAAGTTAACGCCATTTGTTCATGAAAATGAATTAGGCGAAATGCAAGCTATGGTAAATGCTGCTAACACTGAACTCCGTGATGGTACTGGTGCTGGCAATGATTTCCGTGGTTGGCTTGACTTGCCAGTAGATTACGACAAAGACGAATTTGCTCGTATCAAGAAGGCTGCCAAGAAGATCCAAAATGATTCA
Organism: Lactobacillus sp. UMNPBX4; assembly: GCF_002554115.1. Lineage (NCBI taxonomy): Bacteria > Bacillati > Bacillota > Bacilli > Lactobacillales > Lactobacillaceae > Lactobacillus > Lactobacillus sp. UMNPBX4. The sequence goes on along the minus strand of NZ_PCZF01000045.1, from coordinate 4,071 downwards.
GAAGTTTTGGTCTGCATCGGTATTGGTGGTTCATACCTTGGTGCTCAAGCTGCAATTGAATTTTTGAACAGCAACTTCTACGGCAAGGAAAAGACAGACATGCCAACTGTTGTTTTCTGTGGTAACTCACTTTCAGGTTCATACCTTTACGACTTGATTGAATGGGTAGGCGACAAGGACTTTAGTATTAACGTAATTTCTAAGTCAGGTACTACTACTGAACCATCAGTAGCATTCAGAATCTTCAAGGATAAGTTGATCAAGAAGTACGGTAAGGAAGAAGCTGCTAAGCGTATTTACGCAACTACTGACCGTCAAAAGGGTGCTTTGAAGACTGAAGCTGACGCAGAAGGTTATGAAGAATTCGTAGTTCCAGATGATATTGGTGGTCGTTACAGTGTTCTTACTGCTGTTGGTTTACTTCCAATTGCTGCTGCAGGTGCTGACATCGATGCTTTGATGAAGGGTGCTGCAGATGCTCGTGCAGATTACACTGATACTGATGTTCACAAGAACTCACCATACCAATACGCTGCTCTTCGTAACATCCTTTACCGCAAGGGTTACACTACTGAAATTGTTGAAAACTATGAACCAAATCTTAGAATGTTCGGTGAATGGTGCAAGCAATTGATGGGTGAATCAGAAGGTAAGGACAACAAGGGTATTTGGCCATCAAGTGCTAACTTCACTACTGACTTACACTCACTTGGTCAATACATTCAAGAAGGTCTTCGTAACTTATTTGAAACTGTTATCCGTGTTGAAAAACCACGTCACGATGTTAAGATTCCTGGCGATGAAAAGAACTTGGATCAACTTAACTTCTTGGAAGGCAAGAGCTTGAACTACGTAAACGATCGTGCTTACGAAGGTGTTGTTTTAGCCCACACTGACGGTGGCGTACCAGTTATGACTGTTAACATTCCAGATCAAACTGAACACACTCTTGGTTACATGATCTACTTCTTCGAATTAGCAATTGCTATTTCAGGTTACTTGAATGGTATTAACCCATTCAACCAACCAGGTGTTGAAGAATACAAGCGTAACATGTTTGGTCTTCTTAACAAGCCAGGTTACGAAAACTTACACGACGACTTAACTAAGCGTCTTAAATAATTAATTTTACTCAGCATATTTGATAGTATGCGGTTGAATATAGTTAGCATTAGCTAATTAAAGAAAGAGTAGAAACTTTTTTGAGGTTTCTACTCTTTTTGTTTGGAAGATTAAATTAGGGATCTGTATGAAAGAAAAAACTAAAAATATTTTAGCTGTTTTATCGGCAGCGTTTATGTCATTCGTGGGAATTTTGACAGAAACTAGTTTAAATGTAACTTTCCCTACGATGATGAAACAATTTAATGTAGCTCTAGATACTGTTCAATGGACTACTACAGGCTACCTTTTAACCATTGCAATTATTATGATCTGTTCATCGTATTTAAATGAACGCTTTACTGCTAAACAACTATTTGTAGTAGCTTGTGGTGGTTTTATGGTCGGCAGCGTAATTAGTGCGTTTGCGCCTAATTTTTCAATTTTGCTTTTAGGACGTTTAATCTCTGCATTAGGTGCAGGAATTAGTACACCGTTAATGTTTAATTTGGTTACCGAGATTATTCCACGCGACAAGTGGGGCGTTTATATGGGAATTGCTGGGTTAGTAGTCGCTATGGCTCCAACTTTAGGTCCTGCTTTTGGTGGAATTACTAATTTTTATCTATCTTGGCGCTGGATTTTTATTTTTGCGACTATCATTGCTTTGATTGTTTTCATCGCAGGTGTTCTAGTGATTGGCAAATATCATGAACAAGTTAAAAGCGATTTTGATTGGCTAACGTTTATAATTTTAGCCAGCGCTTTTATTACGTTAACTGTGGGCGTTAATCAAATTAGTAAGGGAATCACCAATCCTCTATTTTGGCTTTTATTAATTGCAACGACTATTTTGATTTTGTTTTTTGTTAAATTATCTCAGAAATCAACCAAGAAGTTGCTTGATCTAGCTGTTTTTAAACAAAAGGCCTTTGTGTGGGGTGCCTTGGCATATTTCCTTTTACAGTTTAATAATATTGGTATCAGTTTTGTATTGCCAAATTACGTTCAAATTGTTGGGCATCAAAACTCTTTAATTGGTGGATTGATATTACTCCCCGGTAGTATTATCGCCGGTTTACTCAATCCTTATTTTGGCAGCTTGTATGATAAAAAGGGCGCTAAATTGCCACTTTACTTAGGTGGCAGTTTTATGATGCTTGGGTGCTTATTATTCATGATTTTTGGCTTGAATTTAAGTGTATTGATGATTGTCATTTTTTACGGCATCATGATGTTAGGGCATAGAATGTCCTTTAGCAATACTTTAGCAGAATCGCTTAAGGTAGAAAAAGGGGAATTGCGTGCGGATGCTACGGCTGTTTGTCAAACTAGTCAACAATTAGCTGGCTCCGTTGGAACAACTATCTTGGCTGTGATTATATCTATCTGGCAAAAAAAGCCTAATATAACTTATTCATTAGGAACGGCTCAGGGAAGTCAAGCAGCATTTATTTTTACAGTGATCATTAGTTTAATTATTATCTTTAGTGATTGGAAAATGTTTAAAGCAGAAAATAATAATTAAGTAAGACAATTACTTTAAAATAAGTTATAATAGTATATGAATGATGAAATTTAGTGAGAGATAAAAAGGACGGCTGACACACAGTCGTCCTTTTTTCTTATATCTTGTTATTTTCTTTTAAAAAGCTACGGATAATTTTTTCTCGCATTGCAAGAAAAACCGTATTATGACCTGTAGGATGAATTCGATTGGTTAATAAAATTAAGCCTGATCGTTTAACGCGATCCAAAATCATTAATGTACCGGTAAAACCGGTGTGTAAAATGATTGGATAATGATTTTTAGGATCAAAGCGTAGATCCCAGCCCCAAGAGCGAGGCTTTACACCAGCTGGATTTTTATTATCAAAAAGCAGGCTAACAGTTTTTTGACTGTAAGGTAATATCTCTTTTTTTAGTCCGAGATAACCTTGACTGAAGGTGATTAAATCTTGCATGGTTGAGAAAAGTCCGGCGGAGCCGCAATCTGCACCTAATTGTCGTGCCTTAGGATCATGTGGGATGCCCTGTAAGACCTGTCCATCAACGATTGCAGTTGGTACACAAGCATCTTTTTTAGGTGAAAATGTGGTGTGAGTCAGCGGCATTTGGCTGAATACTTCTTGCGTGGCAACGTCTTGTACAGGTTGATTGAAAATCTTTTTGATAACCAAGCCTAATAAAATGAAGTTGGTATCTGCATAGCGCATTTTATGTTCAAACTCGTCAGTTACGGGTAAATTGATAATTGCTTTTAGTAATTCATCATGATCCAGTTCATCACGATGCGGAATCCAACCGCGAATACCACTGGTGTGAGTTAAAAGATGATAAAGACGAATACGCGAATCTTTAAATTCTGGGACAAACTCTTTTAAAGGCTCGGTAAAATTAAGCTTGCCTTGATCATAAAGCTTTAAAAGTACATTTTCAGTAGCTAAGACTTTAGTTAGACTAGCCAAGTCATATTCAGCAAATGGACTAAGTTGAGTCACGGTGGGGTAGATACTAGCAAATCCTGTCGTTGAGGTAAAGATTTGTTTATCTTTAATGAAAGTGTAGTTTACGCCCGGTACAACTCTTTCAAAGACCATTGATTCAATTAAATGTTGTGTTTTATTATAGTCGATCATTTTTCACCATCCACTCAATTATTATAGACAAAATGACTTGACAAGCATAGAAGAAAAAAGCATAATTATTAATGTTGACTCGCCCGTTGGTCAAATGGTTAAGACGCTACCCTCTCAAGGTGGAGTTATGAGTTCAATTCTCGTACGGGTGATTAATTGAGATATAGCCAAATTGGTAAGGCACAGGATTCTGGTTCCTGGATGTTTGGGTTCGAGCCCCAATATCTCAATAATAAAGAAAAGGTTTAAGCTATTTCAGCTTAGACCTTTTTATTTTTGGTTCAGTATAAATTCTTGTGTAAATAGAAATTAGATAACAAAAAAAGAAGGG
>NZ_PCZF01000044.1:0-13482 GCF_002554115.1 Lactobacillus sp. UMNPBX4 | reverse complement strand
CTTTGCCAAGATAGGCAGCAGCTTCTTTTAAATACATAATTCTAGACATAAAAAATCTCACCACCTTGTAGCGAGATTATAACACACTTTATAACACTTAAGAAACACAATTACACATATATTTTTAAACTTGTTGAAACTCTTATTTAACTTGCTCTAAAGCCTTGTCAATTGGAGTGTCTCCGCCAGTCATCTCAATTACCTTATATTTGGTAGCAGGGAACTTCAGAACATCTGCAAGTACCTGTGCAACATCTGGAATTGGATTTGATTGAGACTCAGAATTATTAACGGACACCAGCTACTAGATCTTTAATTAAATCTTTGCCGGAGCCACCAAATACGAAAACTTTACTCATAATTCTTCTTCTTTCTAATCATTGTTTTAATAAATTTTGCTTTTTAGACTATTTAATTACGTTAAAATTTACGGTGGCATCTATTGTAATCGATTACAATAGATTCGACTCTCAAATGAAGCTAGGGATGCTCTAATCAGGCAACGATTATTTCCTTGAAACGGCAGCTCTATATCATTATTTAAAAGATATTCCATTCAAGAAGTTAATTTCATCCGATAAAATCAGAAAGAATCCAATTTTTTTTGGACCATATAAGGTAAGCAGGTGGTTAGAGGTCAATCAGTAACTTGGGTACCTAACAAATATTATTGGAGAGGCACACCTAAGCTAAACAAGATTATCGCCCAAGTGGTTTCAACTAATTCAGCTTCACAAGCTATCAAGAGTCACAAGTTTGATATTGCTGACGTAGTTAACTCTCAATGGCAAGTCACTTAAGATTCACTTGGCTACAATGAGTGGTTTAGCTGTCCAAGAGTCAATCGTACAAAATTACATCCAACAATGGCATAAAATCGGTTTGAATGTTAGCTTAACCGGTGGTAGATTAATGGAATTTAATTATGTCTATGATAAACTTGACCATGACGATAAAAATATTGATATGTTCAGGGCTGCTTGGTCATTGTTAACTGAACCATCACCAAGAGGGATGTACAGGGATGTACAGTGAGAACAATCCGATGAATGACTCAAGATTCGTAACTAAGGAAAATTAGAAAGGACTAATGATCATGCAATTTCATGATTCTGATGAAACTATTCACATTCCACCACAAGATATTTTCGAAGATTTACTTGATCAAGTAGAAAAATTGCAAACGCAAGTAGATGAGATCAAACGTCTGCAATACAGCAATTCTAGCAATGCACGGGATGTTTTTCTGTATGGTTGTGAACTGGCCGGTAGTCAATATCTTAATTTAGCAGATCACGTGGTGCCAAAACTCCATGAAGATGATCCATTAGTTTTGATGCGTGAGCCCAATAACCAATATGATGAACATGCGATTAGCGTATATACTACAGGTGGATTGAAGCTGGGTTATTTGCCAAGAAACAACAATCTAATCTTGAGCCGTTTGATGGATGAAGGAAATTTATTATTCGGTAAAACTAAGACCTTTCATTGGGATGGTAAGAGCCTGTACCTAATTGTGAAAGTTTATATGCGCGCATAAAAAATAAAAACTACTGATAGATCGACGTTTTTAACGAAAATTATCAGTAGTTTTTGTTTTATATTTTTGATATTAAGCAAATGAACGAGGATTTACATCGTGTGCATATTCTTTTAATTCTAGTAAGCTATACTTCTTACCAAAAAGAGTATGTTTATCAGGAACTAAGCGGTAGGATTTGCTCAACCTCTTCATAAATTTGTTGGTAAACATCTTTCTCTTTTTACCATAAAGCGTGTGTTGATTCAGCCATTGTTCTGCTTGATTTCTTGATAAATATTTCATGAAATCTTCCTTTCTATTAGTCGAAGTTGTGAGTAACTTGGCTGTTATCTGACTTTTCAACTATATTGTAGTACTGTAATTGGAATTGGTTAAAATATAATAGTGAAAAACATAAAATTGATGATAATTTTTTGATTAGATTATAAATTGGCAAATCAGTTTTTTACTAATTTCGATGAGCCGGTAGGCAAGCGTCTGTGTGATCATGATGATATCATCGATGTCACTTTGTATTTTGCAGATAATACTCAAGAAAGAATTGAACTTGCTTGGAGTGAAAATAGTGAAGACAATAATGAGTGGTAGAGTCATCATTTAGAAGTAAAAAAGCCGCTTGATAAAAGTAATCTAGATCAAATTAAACCAGGACTAGCAGAGAAAATGAAAAAAATCGAGCAAAAAGATCGATTTTTGAATCGTAAGATTTTGAGAATCTATGTAGGTAAAGTGGAATAAACCAAAAAATGACTCAATACCTTGATTGGTATTGGGCCATTTTTACTATCCGGCAATTAACATTTTCCAAAGTAAGCTACTAGTATACCAATTGTGTGGTTGAATTGCGGCTAAGCTAGCAACGATGATGCATATTCCAGCTGTTGAAATAGTGATTGAAAATATGCAGTTGACTAAATTCGATGGATAGCCACTTTTATGCGCTTGACGAAAAATATTGATAGCAAGCGCCACAAACACTAAACCGACAAATATTCCAATTTGATAATATATGTACAAATTAAATTTCTCCCGTTAGTAAGATTTCATTCTGGGAATATTATAATACTTGATCTTAGAATAGAAAATTACAAATTAAATAGGGATGCATTTTTGCATCCCTATTTAAATTCATATTAATAACTAATAGCGCGATGACCATCTAAAGCCCAGTGAATTTTGAACTTGGCTACGCTGATCTTGCGCTTGGTACCGGTCCATGGATCATTGTAGTAAAGCGTATTGCCGTGATAACCGGTTAGAGTAATAGCATGGTTAGAAATACCATCAAACATGCCAACCCAAACAACTACTAGGTGAGACCGCAACAACTTTTGCTTAATTGCATTGATGCTGCAATTAGTCATAATTTTTGACTTGCCTAAATAGTGTTGAGCGACTGGTTTAACGCCACCAGGTGCAACCCAAAAGCCAAGGGGAAACTTTTTATAAGGTGAACCCACAAAGCCTTTATTTGGATTGGAACTACGTGGCATAACTTTAGCAGCTTGATACTTGCTTACTTTTTTACCAGCAAAGTTAAGCATCATAGTCACCGCAGTAATTTCACAACCAGTAGGCATTTGTGGTCGTTGACAAATTACTTTGGCATTATTTTTGATACCTGTAATTTGTCCTTTTTTGTTAATCCAATAATATGCCTTCTTAGTTGAAGTGTTCTTCATGCGGCGTCTACCTAATTGATCAAAGTAGCTGTAATGCTTAGCGTGAGGAACTTTACGCACATTTTTAAGCATTGCGCCGTTTTTGTTAAATAGGTACCAGTAACCATTAATCTTTTTTAAGCCTTTGATTGCTGCGCCATTTTTTAGGTAGTAGGTATTGCCGTTAGTTACTTTCCAGCCGCTATTATTTTTAGCTGGAGTATTCGTCTGGCTAGCCCGAGATTGATCAGTTTCATCAGCCTTAACCGTAGTAGAAAAGCCAGTGAGCAAGAAGCAGGAAATAATACTAATGAATAAAATTTTACCTTTCATAATTAATCCTAGATGAATGGACGCTTGATTCCTGCAATAACGTTACGTTGACTGTTTGAAATTGGTGCAACCATTACGCGTGGTGGCCAACTTTCGATAACGCGGTTGTTACCTAAGTAAATAGCAACGTGCCAAATAGTGTGTGTACCTGGTTGGTAGTAGAATACTAAGTCACCACGTCTTCTTTGAGAGTATGCAACACGCTTGAGGTGCTTATCTGCCCAAAGATTGCGTGAGTTCCATTCATTGCCTGGGTGAGCGTGACCGATTGAACTAGTTGGAACAGGGCTAATTCCGCCAGCGTAAAGTCCTTGCATTACTAAACCGGAGCAATCTACACCATAAGCTGGACTTGAAGAACAACCTGCAAGCCATGGCTTACCCATGTATTTGTAAGCTTGGTTAATCATTGCTTCGACGTGAGCTTTTCTGCCCTGCCAAGCCTTAGCATTTAATGAGGCAACATAACTATCAATGCCATACCAAGTACCCATGCGGTGCATTACTTTCCAGGTTTTAATCCCTTCGTATCCGCGGTAAAGGTTATAGCCAGCGTGACCATATGGCTTGATTTGAGTGTAATGAATTTGATGATAGCCCTTAGGATTTTCGTAACCCCTAACTTTAGCTATCAATGTTTTTTAGCGCTGATGTACTTGCCGTTATTTAACTTTAAAACTGGAGCGTTATCAGCGGGGATGACTAACTTACTAGTTAAATAGTGATATCCCTTTTTGGCTTGATGATCAACTTGAGTTAAAGCGGCATCCTTATAAATAGTAGTATTTTGCTTTAAGCGAATGATCTTAGGATTAGATGAAAGAAAGTCGCTTTTATTGAAAGTCGAAGCTTTCTTTTCTGTAGTAGAACTTTGAGACTAATTAGAGTTCTGTACTACTTGAGTATTTGATTGAGCATCGCTAACAGTATCGGCTTGAACGTGATTTGCAGAAGCGATTCCCGTACCAAGTAAAACTGCTACGATTGCTGTAGTCCACTTTGTATTTTTCAACATATATTTCTCCTCCATAATTTTTGGAAATTTACTCGCGTTTTAAAAATTTTTAAATAGAAAGGAAGAATTAAAAAGTTGGAATAGATTTATTCAGTAATAATTTGTAACATATTATGTTTTTATTCAAAAGTAATTATTATTTTGTGAACTAAAGCAAAAAATGTATAGGCAATAGCCATGTTAACGATAACAAAAAAATTAATGCATATTGTAAATGTAATCGCTTACACATAGAATAGACTTGTTGTTAAAATTATTCAGATTTAAAAATGAGGTTTAGAAATGAATAGGTATCATTATAATTTAGGGAAGTCAGTTTTTATTTGTAGTTCGGCTATTTTAGGCTTGTGGTTAGGTGCAAATACAACAACTAACAATGTACAAGCTGAAACAACAACCGAAGAGCCAACTAGTCAACAAATTAGCAAGGCTACTCAAACCTCAACTTCTAACTTAAATCAAGCTGATAAAGAGGAATCGAAAGCTTTACCAACAGCACAAACAGCTACACCAGTAACTCAAACTGAAAATCAGACAAATTCTACGGAAGATAAACCAGAAACTAAGGTAATTGTGCATTATCAAGGTGATGGAGACACCTGGAAACCTTATATTTGGGGAGCTAATCCTGGTAGTAATGGTCAAGAATATGAATGGACCGGTGAGGATTCATATGGTAAATATGCTTCAATTACTTTAGATGGTAATTATAAAAAACTTGGTCTTTTAATAAAGGATAAAAATTGGGGTAAAGATGGCAGTGGCAATGATCGTACTGTGACTGTACCTGATAATGGTAGAGCAGAAGTATGGTATAAAGCAAAGAGTGATGATCAGCAAAAAGTAACACCTATCTATAACCATGCGAATATCAAATTACATTATTATGAAGATAAGAAATCAGATAATCAGGTAAAAAATATTAATTATTGGACTGATACTGATAACACAAAACGAACAGTAAGTTTAGATAAAAATAATGAAGCAGATTTTAACTTTACTGATACTAAAATAAGTTTCCATGAAATCTATGTTGAACCAGTAGAAGCTGATAAAATTCCTAGAACTTTTAAACCAATGCCGGGTAGTGAAACTGCAGATATTTATGTAGTCAATAATGACTCAAAAGCTTATTATTCTAAGAGCTTTGCGCCAATACCTAAAAAACAAACACAAAAACCTAACCAACATGTTATTAGTAATACTACTGATGTAACTATTCACTTTAATGGTGATGGTACAAAGTGGGTACCATATATTTGGGGAAAGAAGCCAAATAGTAGTGGTACTCAATATAAGTGGGATGGCAAGGATGACTATGGTTATTACGCTAATATCACTTTAGACAATAATTACCAACAAATTGGTGCTTTAATAAAAGGTGTTAATGATTGGGGTAAAGATGGCTCCGGTCAAGATAGAGCTATTACCGTTGATGATAATGGTAAGGCAGAAGTATGGTATAAAGAAAAGAGCGATGATCAGCAAAAGGTAACCCCAGTATTTAACGGCGGAAGTGTAACTGTTCATTATTACAATAATAATGATGTTAAACAAATAAAAGTATGGACTGATGATAATAAGGATAAGGCACAAACAGTAACGCTTGATAAGAATCATACTGGTAATATTACTTTAACCGATAAGAAATTTAAACAGGTATTTGTAGCACCAGTAGGTTCAGATACTGCAGCTAGAAGCTTTACCCTATTACCAGGTACTAAGCCAACTAATATTTATTTGGTTAATAAAGACTATACAGCTTACTATACTGAAAGTTTTGCTTTAGCTCAACAAAGTGTAACTTCTGCTTCGATGACTTCTCCTAATACAGTAGCTATTGAAACTGGTAAGAAGATGAGCGCTGATGAGGCTAAAGCTGATTTAACGCTTAATGATAATAATTCAATTGCAAAGATAACCGCTGTTGATCCAGATAGTAATGGTAGAAGTAAGAAGTTTGAAATTACAACTACTCAAGATTTAGATATTCTTGATAATAATCAAATTGGATTAAAAGGTAATTACAAAGCTATTGATCTTGGTAGTTACGTTCGTTCAAAGGCTTTTGATGATAAATATGGTTATGATGGTAATGATTTAGGTGTTACTTATGATAAGAAGCAAACAACTATTAAATTATGGTCTCCAACTGCCAAAAGTGTAGTATTGAATATCTATGATTCATTAGATAATGATGCTCAACCTGCTAAAACCATTATTATGAAACGTGGAGATAAAGGTGTCTGGTCTAGTGTCCTAGAAGGTGATATGAAAGGTAAAGCATATGACTATAGTTTAACTTTTGGTAATGGTCTTAAGACGCAAACCGATGATCCATATTCTAAAGCTGTAACTGTTAATGGCGACCGTACAGTAATTGAAGATTATGACAATATAAAGCCTAATAACTTTAATAGAATGCCCGAATTCTCGAGTCCAACTCAAGCAATTATTTATGAAACTTCTATTCGTGATTTTTCAAGTGACCCTAATTCAGGAATTAAGGATAAAGGTAAATATTTAGGCATGATTGAATCAGGTAAAACACCAACTGGACAAGTAACAGGTCTAGCTTACCTTAAGGCACTTGGAATTACGCACGTTCAAATTATGCCATCATTTGATTATGCAAGTGTAGATGAAACAAAACCATTAGCTGATCAGTATAACTGGGGTTATGATCCTAAGAATTATGATGTACCAGAAGGTTCATATTCAAGTGATCCAAAGAATCCGACTGCTAGAATTAAAGAAATGAAGGAAATGATTAATGGACTTCATAAAGCAGGGATTAGAGTAGTAATGGATGTGGTTTACAATCACGTGTTTGATCCAAAGAAACAAGCCTTTGAATTAACGGTTCCTGGATACTATTTCCACTATGATAAAGACAATAATCCAACTGGCATTAGTGGATGCGGTAATGATATTCGTAGTACGGGAAAAATGGTTCGTAAATACATTGTTGACTCAGTAACGTATTGGGCTAAGCAATATAAAGTGGATGGTTTCCGCTTTGATATTATGTCGTTACTTGATACTGATACTATGAATGCTGTCAGAGCAGCTTTAGATAAAATTGATCCCGGAATAATAACTTATGGTGAAGGCTGGGATATGAATCCATACTGTAAAGAAGTAGGTACAAGTCAACCTAATGCTCCAAAAGTACCAGATGTAGGCTTCTTTAGTGATGATATTAGAAATACAGTTAAAGGTGACGATGATCCTGTAAATGGTAATGCTGGCTTAGTAATTGGTAATGGGCATGAATCAAATTATGCTAACAATGCTAAAAAATTTGTGGATAGTTTCTTAGGTGGACAAAAGTTAAAATATGATGCTTGGGAAACTCACCCATACGTAAAGCCAAGTCAAATGATTAACTATGTTTCCTGTCACGATGGTTATACATTGTATGACTACATTAAAAAGAGAATGCCAAATGAATCAGACGCTAATATAGCTAAACGCATTAGATTAGCCGATTCAATGGTAATGTTTGCAGAAGGAATTCCGTTCTTCCATTCAGGTCAAGAAGGACTTAGAACTAAGGCTGGTAATAACAATTCTTATAATTCATCAATTAAAATTAATCAAATTGATTGGGATCGAATTGGTGCAAATAAAGATACAGTAAATTACTTTAAGCAATTAACAGATTTACGTAAAAAACTTTCTGCTTTACATTTAAATAACTATGATCAAATTAATCAAAATGTTAAAGCCATAAATGCAGGTAAAGATGGGATTTTTGCCTTTGAGTATAAAGAAAATGGCAAGAAGATGTATATCATCTTTAATGTTAATAATAATGATGCTGCTTTAAAGGGAGTTGACTTAACCGGTTATCATAAATTACTTGATAGTGATGGAAAAGTATCTTTAGGTCAAAATACAACTTTGATGCCGTTGAGCACTTTAGTTGTAGAAGGGGTAAATGAAACTCCAACAACAAATATTGGAAACCAGGATGAAACTCAACCTGTTCAAATTCCTTCAAATGTTAATACTTCGACAGAAGTTAGTGCCGATACAATTGAATTGACACATAATGCATATGTTTATGATTCAAATGGTGATGTAGTGAAGAAGACTGACGGATCAAATATTGATTTAATAAAGGGAAGTTCCGTAAAGATTCTTGATAACGGTCAAACAACAACCATTAAGAATAAAGAATTCTATCGTATTGGTGAAAATCAATATGTTAAGGTAGCCAATATGCTTAAGGATATTACTAAGTTATTAGTACATAATGCATATGTTTATGATATTAATGGCAATATTGTAACTGAGAATGGTAAAAAGCTTGTACTTAAGAATGATCGATTTGTTAAAGTAAGATATAGTGGTAGACTAATTACTATCAATGGTAAGAAGTTTTATCAAATTGGCCATAACAAATTTATTAAGGCTGTAAATACTGGATTGAAGGGAATTCTAAAACATAATTCATTTGTCTATAACAAAGAAGGTAGACGTGTTAAGGCAAATAAAGATCATATCTTATTAAGAAAGCAATCTACAGTCTTTATTATGAGTGAAGGACATGTAGTAACTATTAGAGGAAAGAAGTTCTATCGTATTGGTAAAAATAAATATATTAAAGTAAGAAATGTTGACAAACTTTCTGAATAAGACAACAAAATAAGCAATCAAAAAGGACTAATCCAACCAGATTAGTCCTTTTTTGTATCTATATTAAAATATTTCTTCGCTGCATCGCTCATACGATCCGGCGTCCAGACCGGATACCACACAAATTCCACATCAACGTTTTTTACTTCTGGCACTTTTTTAACCGCTTGAGTAATGCCATCAATTAGGTAACCAGTTAGCGGACAAGCAGGGGTGGTCAAAGTCATATTGATCAGACAGATCCCATCTTTGTCCAAGTCGATTTCATAAATTAGCCCTAAATTGACTACGTCAACGTTCAATTCAGGATCAATGACTGTCGCCAATTGATTGATAATATCGTTTTTAATTGTTTCACCGTCACGCATTTTATCACGCATCCTTGCCAAAAATTTTAGCTTTGATTGCTTGGCCGGTTGGAGTGCCAGCTAAGCCGCCGATTCCGGTTTCGCGGAGGGATGCTGGCATTTGATGACCAACTTTTTTCATGGCGTCGATACATTCGTCGGCCGGAATTACACTGGTGCATCCCGCAAGCGCCATGTCTGCCGAAACTAAAGCATTGCCTGCACCGATCGCATTCCTCTTAACGCAAGGAACTTCAACCAAGCCAGCGATTGGGTCGCAGACTAGACCGAGCAAGTTAGACATTGCAATCGACATTGCTTGTGCGCTCTGCTCAGCACTGCCACCAGCTGCCTCAACTGCGGCAGCAGCGCCCATGGCAGATGCACTACCAACTTCGGCTTGGCAGCCACCGGTTGCGCCGGCAATTTCTGCGTTATTGGCAATAACAAGACCGAATCCGCCAGCGGTAAAAAGGAAGCGAATCATTTGTTCTTCACTAAGATCCATTCTTTTTTCTAATAAAAACAAGACACCAGGCAAGGTACCAGAGGAGCCAGCTGTAGGTGTGGCACAAATTACGCCCATTGAAGCATTGACTTCGTTGGTGGCAACCGCATTTTGCACTGCGGCCATGATAGTGTCGCCAGATAAAGTATGGTGAGTTTGACGATATTTTTTAATTTTGACAGCTTCACCACCAGTTAAACCTGTTTTAGAAAATACGCCATCACCGCTTTTTCCACGCTCCACTGCGGCACGCATTGTAGCCAAATTATGTTTCATTCGGTTCCAGATTATTTGCCGCGGCAGACCAGATAGCACGCATTCTTGTTCAATAATTAACTCCGAAATAGGTTTATGTTGCTTTTCAGAATCAGCAACAATTTCTTTAATATGGTTATACATAATTTTGTTCCGTTTCAAAGACAAATAATATTTTCAAACTTTTCTTTTAACTCTTTTACTAAGGCAGGCTTGAGATAGTTGTCGATATCGTATTCGTAGATATTGCAATCTTTAGTGCGAAAAATTCGCTTCTTGCTAAAAGGAGCTTTTTCTCGTAATAAGGAAGTCAAATTTTGATCGTTAAGAATATCTTTTTCGTAATCAAACCAAATAATAATTGGCAACGAACCTGTTGGGGTGATCTCGGTGTCGTGAATTATTAAATGACGAATTTCGATCGATCCACCGCCGATAGAGCAGCCCGATATCTGTGCCTTTTTGGTCCCGCTAGACATGTCTAAAATTGCTGTATTGGGATGATCGATTGGACTAGGTCCATCTTCTTCGACAAAGCGAATATCGACGCCACGTTTTTTAGCAATCTCAGGTGCATTAGGTACACGCAGATCATCTGTGTCAAAGCCTAAAATTCCCGCGGCGATGGCGTAGTCTGTCCCGTGGCCGCGATGAGTTTGGGCGAAAGAGCCATAGTAATGGACTGTTACTTTTCTAGGAACTCCACCAAAAAGTTTGTTTCCAGCTCGGCCGATTGCGACGGCACCAGCTGTATGTGAACTAGATGGACCTACCATGATGGGCCCGATAATATCAAATACACTTTTGTAACGATTCGTCATTTCTGTATCTCCAAGTAAGTATTCTGCTTTCATTATAGCGAATTATTACTAATCAATGTATTATTTTAATAGTAATTAAAAATTAGCTAGGGGTTGAAAATAATGACTAAAGAAAAAGATGAATTGAAGAAAAATTTGGAAAAGGTAGCAGAAGAACAGGGCGGACAACAAGCAGTATCTTATCAAGACTTGTTTAATCCAAGATTCATGCAAAAGAATACGCATTTTACTACGATTGATGTTTTTGTAAGAGAGTTGGGCGCAAGAAGTTTTCCTGAGATTGAACAATTAGGTCAAAAAGTGGTAGATGATTTTGTTAAGAAGGAAACTAATTTTAATAGCTGGGAAGAAATGCAACAGCGTGCAGTTAGCGAATATATGACTAGCTTGTTTTAGTAAAGAATAAATTACTAAACATAGAATAATAGTTTTTATTCTTATTTTGTAAGCGCTGTAACTTAATATGCTATCATAGATATGAAGAGTAATTAAAAAACCATTGATAGTTATGAACTTATATTCATAAGTTCGGAGGAAGTTATATGACAGACAAAGAAATTTTGCAAAAGATTGAACAAGGCGTTAAAAATTCAGAAAATTGGGAAGTATATCATCATTTAACAGATAACCTAGGTTCACCTGCATTAATGCTTCGTAAAACTAATACTAATGCAGATAGATTAGGTGTTAACATTGATGTCTTCAAAGGATATGCTTATTTGTTCTTAGACAACGGAACGCCAGCAGAACCAGGCAAACCATTTTCTGTTCAAACCTTAACTAGCTTGAATGCATTGACAGAATTGCTTGACATAGTAAAGCCTTACATTAAAAGAAATTAAATTCATTAGATCATTAAAATGCCTCACTGTTGTGGGGCATTTTTTCATGACTAATTTTAAATTTTCTTAAAACATTAAGTGATATTTTTCACATATAATAGTAAAAGACAAATTTTTAGAAAGTTGGAAAAGAAGTGACACATAAAAAATCATTTTTTCCGTGGTGGATATTTATCGTTTGTTGTTTTATCTCAATGATTGGGTTTGGCTTGTTGGTTAATACAATTGGATTATTCTTCGGGCCAATCAGTCAAGAGTTTAATGTAGGACGTGCTAATGTTGCACTAATGACGACATTTCAGAATGCGGCTGCTGCAATTGCCTTGCTTTTTGCTGGTAAAATCATGGAAAAGGTAAATTTACGCTGGCTTTTAACCGCTTGCTTTGTCTTAATTGCCGTTAGCATGCTTAGCTTAACTTTTGCCAATTCATTAGTTCATTTTTATCTTGCATGGACAATCATTGGGATTTGTCAGCCGATCGCAATTACTTTGTCAATTCCTGTTTTGCTTAGCAAGTGGTTTAACCAAAAGCTCGGCACAGTGATGGGAATCTCGCTCGGACTTTCTGCTTTAGGTGGAACGATTTTTAATCCGATTATTGCCGAAGTAATTAAGCAATTTGGTTGGCGTGGCGGCTTTGTTGGTGAAGCTCTATTGATTGGAATGATTTTAGTTCCTTTAGCTATTTCAATTAAGCCTGAACCAACGATGCAATATCCTGCATATGGCAAAGCAATGCAATCAAGCAAAAAGGTGGCTTTAACAGGTTTAAGCCTGAAGCAAGCTTTGAAGATGCCAGTATTTTACGCTGTAGCTTTCGCCATGCTTGCACTGCAATTTGTTTCCGGTTCTGTCCAACATATTTCAGGACATATTACTAATATCGGAATTTCACCAATCACTGCCGCAACTGTTGTATCAGGAGTAATGATTGGTGCCGCAATTGGTAAGATTTCTATCGGTTATTTCCTTGATAAGTTTAATGCCAAGTTAGTTTTAGCCGTTTATTCTTTATTCGGTGTAATCGGTTGGGGCGGCCAGGCAATGCTTAGAGAAAGCAATTTATTGATTTTAGCTGCCGTAATTCTCGGTCTTGGTCAGGGAGTTTGTTTAGTTGCATTGCCATATTTAATTCGTCAAATTTTTGGTGAAAAAGACTATAGTAACATTCTTTCGGTCGTCAATATGATTGGTGCATTTGCCATGTCAGCTTCGGTTTACTTGATCGGTTTATTCTTCGATCAAACTGGATCTTACGACTTAGGATGGATGATTAATGTCTCAGCATTTGTACTTAGCTTCATTGTGATCATGATTACACTAGGTAAAAAAGAAAGCGTAAATTCTGATTTAGAAATAGTTGAGTAAAAAGAAAAAGCTTCGTCTCATGAAGTGAGACCTAAAAGTGAGACACTTTTAGGTCTTTTACTATGTCTAAATTTAATAAAGAACAAAAAATAGAAATTTATCGTAAATGGAAAGATGAGAATATCTCAATAAGTCAATTG
>NZ_PCZF01000043.1:0-13913 GCF_002554115.1 Lactobacillus sp. UMNPBX4 | reverse complement strand
GTCCAAATGGACTTTTTATTTTTCTAAAGTGTTCAATTTGATTTTACAATCGGCGTTTTTAATTTTTATTCAAAACCTTTTTTAATTCATCAATTTTCTTTTTAGCATCTCTACTTACTTTGTTCAAAACCTGATCAAATTCTGCAGGTTTAGTATCAGAAAATTGATTATCATGATCAACTAAATCAGGATCATTTACGCGTGCAATTGACAGATTAAATCTGCCTCTATTGACATGCACGACAACAACGCGAACCTTTTGGCCTACTTGATATTGACGCCTTTCTCGCGCCCAATTATTACCAAAATCACTGTGATGAACTAATCCTGAATGTCTATTAGGCAATGTAACAAAAATACCTAAATCGGTAATGTTATTAATCACCCCGGTTACCCGGTTACCGGCTTGATACTTCTTCATTAATCATTATCATTTCTTTCGTGCACGTTATAAACATTTTCATTTGATTTAGAATAATAAAACTTATAACGAATTAATTTAGCAACGTAGTTTGGATCATCGAGATTCTGTCTCTTGGTCTTTAAAGTTTTAGCTATTTTCTTAACTTTAGCCAATCCTCGTTTTTCAACTTGTACTTGATTGTTAATACGCTTTGTTTGTGAAACTTTAATTGTAATTTGAATACCCAAAATCACAAATATAATAGCAAAAACAGCAACAATTCTATTTAATCGAATGCGATGAACTCGTTTTTCGATTTTCGCTTGCTTACGAAGTAGCTTCTCTCTCTGAGCTTCTGGACTTAACGAATTGTAAATATGTGGACCATGATTCATTTTTTTATCCTCTGTTATAACAAATATCGTTTACGTTAAGTATAACAACGATTTATGGGAAAGTCATCAATCAACTAACTCGTAAAGTTCACTTGCTTCAGCCTTTTTAGTGGTTTCGCGAATATTCAAGACCTTGGCTTTAATTACTCGCGCACCGTAACCAATTTCAATAATATCATCGATTTTTACATCGTAACTGGACTTAACTACTCGTCCATTAACTTTAATTCGGCCTTGATCTGCCATTTCCTTAGCAACAGTTCTTCTCTTAACTAATCTTGAAACCTTTAAAAATTTATCAATTCTCATAATTTATACCTCTATCTTTGCACTATTTCGCTGGCAGCCTCTAAGAACGTAGTTAATTCATTAAACAAAACTCGATTCTTCATCTTATCAGGCAGTTGCAGCAAAACAACCATTCTTTTTTCTTGATTCATGCTAATACGTGCTTTAAGACTTACGTGTTCTAATGCTCTGAAAATATTAGGTCCTTCTAATTCCTGTGAAGCAGCATTATTAAACTCAACCTTAATAGTATTATTATCTTTTTTCAGTACATTTAAGACTTGAGCTAGATCAGCATCTACCTTTAACCCAGCTACAGCAAGTAAATTCTCAACAGCTGCTGGATAATCACCAAAGCGATCAATTAGTTCATCTTCAATTTTATCTAATTCTTCCTGATTATTGACTGCTTTAATCTTTTTGTAAAATTCGATTTTTTCTTCTTGGTCGCCAATATATGAATCTGGAATATAGGCTTCAAGTTTTAAATCAATCTCTGCATTTGACTTCTTAACTGTCTTCTTACCCTTACGCTCTTTAATTGCATCGCTAAGCATTTGTGAATACAAATCATAACCAACACTATCAATAAAGCCGTGCTGCTGGGCTCCCAGCATATTGCCAGCTCCTCTAATCGACAAATCACGCATAGCAATCTTAAAGCCTGACCCTAATTCAGTAAAATCGCGGATTGCATCTAGGCGTTTTTCACCAACTTCGGTTAAAACTTTGTTAGGCTGGTACAGAAAATATGCATAGGCAAGTCTGGCACTACGACCGATTCTCCCTCGCAGCTGATAAAGCTGGCTCAAACCATAGTGATCAGCATCTTCGATAATCATCGTATTAACATTAGGCATGTCGATACCCGTTTCAATGATGGTCGTCGTTACTAAAATATCAAATTCACGGTTCAAAAACCGATACAAAATGTCTTCCAATTGATTTTGACTCATTCGTCCATGAGCACTAGCAATCCGCGCATTCGGGATTAATTGTTGCAGCTTTTCCACAGTTTCATCGATATCACTAATTCGATTATGTAGGTAAAAGACCTGTCCATCACGCTGCATTTCACGCAAACATGCATCCCTTACTACGCTTGGAATTTGTTCCATCACATAAGTTTGAATTGGATATCTATTCTGAGGCGGAGTTTCCATCACAGATAAATCGCGCACCCCAACCATCGACATATGCAAAGTTCTAGGAATTGGCGTAGCAGTGAGAGTCAACACGTCAATATTAGCCTTTAACTGCTTTAGCCTTTCTTTATGCTTAACGCCAAAGCGCTGCTCTTCATCAACTATTAACAATCCAAGATCTTTAAATTCAACATCCTTTGATAACAGTCTGTGGGTACCTACGACTAAATCAATTTTTCCTTCCTTCAGTCCCTCAATAATCTCCTTAGATTCAGCTGGAGTTTGAAAACGAGAAAGCATCGCAGTATTAACAGGAAAATCTTTGAAACGATCTTGAATAGTTTCATAGTGCTGCTGAGCCAAAATAGTTGTTGGCACTAAAAAAGCTACTTGTTTATTATCCTGAATTGCTTTAAAAGCCGCCCTTAAAGCTACTTCTGTTTTACCAAAACCAACGTCTCCTACAACTAGACGATCCATCGGTTTCGGCTTTTCCATATCTTCCTTGATTTCTTTAATTGAACGTAACTGATCCGGAGTCTCTGCATATGGAAAGGCATCTTCGAATTGTTTTTGCAAATCGTCATCTGGTGAAAAAGCAAAACCTTTTTCCGATTCGCGCTTAGCATAAAGCTCTATCAAATCATCAGCAATATCTTCAACCTTAGATTGGACCTTACGCTTAGTTTTAGCCCATTCACTACCACCAAGTTTGTTAATATGAGGCGTCTTTCCTTCAGAAGCCACATACTTTTGTACCAAACTAAGCTGATCTGCTGGTACAAATAATTGATCGCCATGTTGATAGGTGATGGTAATGTAATCACGCTTAACGCCATTATTTTCTAGTGTTTTAATTCCTTCAAAACGACCAATACCATGATTAACATGGACAACATAATCCCCTGGCTTTAACTCAGTATAATTACGTAATCTCTGAGCATTTTCCAGAGTTTTGATTCTCTTTTTACGCTGTGGACGCTTGTTAAAAAGTTCGCGTTCGGTCAAATAAACTAACTTCACCGAAGGTAAACTAAAACCGCTGGTATAACCCGCTACTACGATTTGCGATTTACCTTCTGAGATTTCATTTTTATCTACAATTGGCAAGTTTAGACCAAAGTCGACCATTGTTTGATCGATTTGTTTAGCTCTTTTCGCATTATCTGCTTGTAGTACAACTGTTTGACCAGATTTTTGATACGACTCAAGTTCTGACTTAATTAGGGGCATTTGACTAAAGAATTGTTCTGGTTCACGCGTTTGCCAATTGAGCATCTGTCCCAAACGAATTCGTCCCATACTGCGCTGGAAAAGAGAGAAATATATTCTATGGTGCTTATCTTTAGTTAATACTTGATCAAAATCACTGCGCAAAGTTTGCTTCGGCAGCATTGCACCAGTTTTTAGTTCATCACTAATAAAAGCTGCATTTTGCTTATCTACAGTCTCTACCGCTTGTTTGATTAAAGGCAGATCATCAATCAAGATTTGACCATTTTTATCTAAATATTCTAATAAGCTACTTGGCTTTTTAATTAAATAATCCACCAAAAAGGCATAATTATCTGGTAATCCACCTGCATTCAAAGCATCGAGTGCCACCGTAAAGTGATCTTTGACTGCCTTATCCGGTGCAGGTGCATCCCCCATATCTTTTTCTATTGCTTTTGCCGCAGCTTCAATAGCTTCACTAGAAAATACTCGATCTTGAGCTGCAGAAATTTCAACACGATCAATTTCTTTTTGACTACGCTGAGTTGCTAGATCAAATTCCTTGATCGTATCAATTTCATCACCAAAGAATTCAATTCTTACTGGATTCTCTCTGTCTAAAGGATATACATCTAAAATATCACCACGAATAGCAAATTCTCCTGGCCGAGCAACTAACGCTTCTTTTTTATAGCCCAAACTAACTAGCCATTTATTTAAGTCAGTTAATTCGTATTCTTTGCCAGGTTCAAAATCTTTCTTAGCTTGAGCAAATTCGTCAGGAGCAGACAATTTATATTGCAAGCCCTGCGGTGTAGTTACTACAATCCCAGCTTTTTTACTTAATAAAAAGTTAAGTGCCTCAATCCGATTACTTAACTCATCTGGTGAACTGACTGCCGTTTGTGTAGCAATAGTGGCATCTACAGGAAAGATTTGTACACTATCATCAGGTAGAATTGCACTTAATTCTCCGTATAAATTCTGAGCCTTATTTTCATTTTCCTCTACTAAAATAAGTGGAGCATCTAACTCAGTTACGATTTGTTTTAAAAGTAGACTAAAAGCACCGGCATTAGCGCCAGTGATTAGTGAATTCTTTACTTGTTTAGTCTTTGCAATAAAATTATTTAAGTCTTGATCTTCTTTTAATATTTCTGTTAAACGCATTTTAATTATACTTATTCATTAAATATTGACTATCGCGGCCTGCAATAAAGTCATCGATAATCTTTACACTTGTATCAAATGCATTATCCATTAATTTTTGTTGCTCATCGTTAAATGGCGTAAGCACCCATGAAACAACTGTCGTGTTCTTAGGATGACGAATCCCAATCTTTAAGCGATTAAACTTTTCTGTTCCTAAGTCTCGGATAATGCTTTTAATTCCATTATGGCCACCGCTCTTACCATTAGCTCTAATTCTAATTTTGCCGATTGGCATATCCATATCATCTTGAATAATCAAAACGTCTTCTGGGTCAACTTTAAAGAAATTAGCAATTTGGCTAACTGAACGCCCTGATTCATTCATATAAGTTTGAGGTTCAAGCAAAATTACATCCTCACCATTAATTTTTTGCTTAGTCCAATGTCCTTCAAACTTATCTTTGTCCAAAGATAATCCTTTTTCATTAAGATAGTGATCCATAGTCATAAAACCAGTGTTGTGCTTGGTTTTATCGTACTTTTGACCTGGATTACCTAAACCTGCAATTATTTTCATTATATATACCCCTCATTACATCATAATCCTACATATAATAGCACAATCAGCAAATAATAATTTTATTAATGCCTGCTATCATGGTATAATTTCTTTGTTAAAATTATCACTAATAAAAAGGAGATTTATTGTTATGGCAAGAGAGGAAAGACCTCGTAAAGTTATTTTAGTCGGTGATGGTGCTGTAGGTTCTACCTTTGCATTTTCAATGGTACAACAAGGTATCGCTGAAGAATTGGGTATTATTGATATTGCTAAGGAACACGTTGAAGGTGACGCAATCGATTTAGCTGATGCAACTCCTTGGACTTCTCCAAAGAACATTTACGCAGCTGACTACCCAGATTGTAAGGATGCAGACTTAGTTGTTATTACTGCTGGTGCTCCACAAAAGCCAGGTGAAACTCGTCTTGATCTTGTTAACAAGAACTTGAAGATTTTATCATCAATCGTTGAACCAGTTGTTGAATCAGGTTTCGAAGGTATTTTCTTAGTTGTTGCTAACCCAGTTGATATCTTGACTCACGCAACTTGGAAGATGTCAGGTTTCCCTAAGGATCGTGTTATCGGTTCAGGTACTTCACTTGACACTGGTCGTCTTCAAAAGGTTATCGGTGAAATGGAACACGTTGACCCACGTTCAGTTAACGCATACATGCTTGGTGAACACGGTGATACTGAATTTCCAGCATGGAGCTACAACAATGTTGGTGGCGTAAAGGTTAGTGACTGGGTTAAGGCTCACGGTATGGATGAATCTAAGCTTGAAGACATCCACAAGGAAGTTGCTAACATGGCTTACGACATCATTAACAAGAAGGGTGCTACTTTCTACGGCATCGGTACTGCTTCAGCAATGATCGCTAAGGCTATCTTGAACGATGAACACCGTGTACTTCCACTTTCAGTACCAATGGATGGTGAATATGGTTTACACGATCTTCACATCGGTACTCCAGCAGTTGTTGGACGCAAGGGTCTTGAACAAGTTATTGAAATGCCATTAAGCGATAAAGAAAAAGAATTAATGACTGCTTCAGCAGATCAATTAAAGAAGGTTATGGACAAGGCCTTCAAAGAAACTGGCGTTAAGGTTCGTCAATAATTCTTAAATTAGTTCATTAAAAGAGCATCTTTTCTTAGGAAGAGATGCTTTTTTATTTCACTAACTATTGTTAAAATATATTTGATTACTTTAGCTAGTCTTTAATTAATATTTAATTAACATACTGATTATGCTATAATTACTTGAAACATTTTCAATTTGGAGGCGAACTCATGCTTATTAAATCTTTAGTTATTAAGAAAGATTACTTAACAACAGTTAATGAAAAAGCCACATTAGCAGAAGCATTGGATATTCTGGAGAAATCTGGATATAGATGTGTGCCTATTGTAGATGACACTGGCACTATTTTCCGCGGTAATATTTATAAAATGCACATTTACCGCCACAAATCTCAAGGCGGAGACATGAATTTACCAGTAACTTACTTGCTTAAGAACGCTACTAAGACAATTAAGGTAAATTCTCCATTCTTTAGAGTATTCTTTAATATCAAAGACTTGCCATACATTGCTGTTCTTGATGAGGATAATCATTTTTATGGTATTCTTACCCACTCAAGATTATTAGACATGTTATCAGACGCATGGGATGTTAAAAATGGTTCATATGTTTTAACTGTTTTATCCGATAATGCACGCGGTAACTTAATTAAAATGTCTAAGATCGTGTCAAAACATACTAATATGTCTAGTGTAATGACACTTGATGCTGCAGCTGGAGAACTTGAAGGAGACTTCGTAAGAAGAACCTTGTTTACCTTACCTGCAGGCGTATCCGACATCACAATGAAGACCATTGTAGATAAATTGCAAAAGAAAGGTTTCGTTGTTTCTGAAATCGAAGATTTGCAAGCCGGTATGACTATCATGAGCGATGAAAATCCTGGTGTCTTCATCGAACATCCACATAAAGATTAAAAAACATATAAAAAAGCCTCTGACTTAATTAAAAGTTAGAAGCTTTTTTGTATTATTTCATCAATCCCAAAAATTGTAATGGAGTTCGAGTCAAATAGCCCGCAATATAACGACGCATATCAGCTGGAGACAACTCATCATTATATTTAATTAATTGCAATACCACATTAATGATACTAATATCAAAGATTCCTAAAACCATATCTGGTGGAATTGTTTGCTCTTGTGCCAAAATCGCCTTATAGTTTGGATTCATCATTTCCATTCGAATGGCAAATTCTTTATTGGCATATTCAACCATCTTATTAAAAAAGCGGATGTCTCCATTATCTGAAGTTAAAATTTCAAGTTTATCTTTATTTTTCAAAAAGAAAGAGATTGAATTTTTAGAAATATTCTCTGCTACTTTTATCAATTCATCTTGAGACAAAACATGATCGATCCCATTAACAGCTTCACGATCCGCGAGTAATGCTTTATTAAATTCAGCTAGGATGTTATCTTCAACTGCTAATAATAAGGCGTGTGTGTCCTTATAGTATTGATAAAAAGTACGTGAACTGATATCCGATGCTAAAATAATGTCTTTAACTTTGATCTCATTAAAAGCTTGTTCTTTCATACATTGCAACAAAGCCTTTTTCAAATTACTTTTTGTTGTTTGGGTTCTAATATCCAATATATTTCACCTTGTTTATTATTAAAAAAACATTTTACTATTTATCTATAGCTTTTAAATTCTCAACACAATGTGCAAGTTTAATATATTTTAGCATGAACATATCACAATTAATACCCTAAGTTATTTATTTTTTAACCAAAAAAAGCCGAAATTACGAAAAAATAATCGTGATTTCGGCTTTTTCATTTACTATTTTTCATAATAAACACGTGGTAACCGATCATTCAGCAAGCAAGCAACTTCATAGTGAATTGTATCAACATAATCAGCTGCCGCCTTAATATTGTTTGGATCAGCTGGGTTATTTGAAATAATCACTACTTTGGTACCAACTGGCATTTTCTTTGGCATTTTAACCATAAATTGATCCATACAAATACGTCCCACAATCGGACAATATTCATCGCCAACTTTTACCTTAAAACCTTGATACTTTCTAATCCAACCATCGGCATAACCAACAGGGACAGTTCCAATAACTGTATCTTCTTCAGCCATGAAGGTAGAACCATAGCCTACTCCATCACCTTTATGAATAGTTTTAACATGTGTTAATTCACTTTCAAATGATAAAGCAGGTTCTAACTTAATTGCAGAAGTTAAATCTGGAGAAGATGGATTTGAAGATGGATTTAAGCCATAGATTCCAATTCCAAAACGAACCAGATCACTCTTGATACCTTCATGAAAAATACTTGCTGCAGTATTATCAACATGAATCCATTTAGGTTTAACAGTTAATAAACTCTTCATATGCTTGAATTTCTCGCATTGATGCTTGAAATAAGTCTCATCAGCGCTATCTGCAGAGGCAAAATGGGCAAACATCCCTTCAATAAAGAAGTTATTATTATTTTCCAAGAACTTATTGGCTGCAATAAATTCATCATCTTCATTGAAACCAATTCTACCCATACCAGAATCAATCCCTAAATGAATCTTTAATTGCAAGTTTTCTTTTGTTAAATATTTTTCAGCGTCTTTTAACCACTCTAAATTAGGTACTGTCAATGAAACATTATTTACAGCAGCAATTGGTGCATATTCAGGAGAAACTACTCCCAAAACCAAAATAGGCTTAACAATATCAGCACGGCGCAATTCCAATGCTTCATCTAAAATGGCAACACAAAATCCTGCTGCTCCTTCTTCCTCAGCAACCTTTGCCACTTCGACTGCACCATGACCATAGCCATTAGCCTTAACTACAGCCAGCATCTTTTGATTTGGTTCAAGGTGCTGCATTTCATTCTTAATATTTCTTCTAATTGCACCTAAATTTACTTTTACAACGGCTGGACGATGATAGCCTGGAACCATTTTTATTTCTCCTCTAATACTACAAACGTAATAATTTCATGATTATCATGTGTGATACTTGGGAAAATATTTCCATCAAACTTAGTTGAAGTCATCACTGGATGCCCCAAATCATCCCATAAAGTTTCCACATCTTGAAAACCTACGTATTTGCCTAAGCCTGTTCCCATAGCTTTAGAAAAAGATTCCTTTAATGAAAAACGACCTCCGAGATATTCAACTTTTCTTTTGCCTTTCATCTTTTGATACTGGGCAAATTCCTTTGGAGTCAAAACCTTCTTAGCGAAAGAATCTCCTTTTGCCACGATCTTTTTAACACGTTCAACTTCAATTGAGTCAATCCCTACACCTTTAATCATCGTTTCTCACCTCACACAATGACATCATTATAATACAAAAAAGAAGTTGCAAAAATTACAACTTCCTTTTTAGTCTAAAAAATTAATCTTTTTTATTCTTAATTACGAATTCATGTCCATTGCCACGTCCACGACGACCGCGATTACCGTTGTGACGGTAATTATTATTGTTATTGCGACGGCGTTGATAATTGCCATGTCCACGACCATGATCATTACGTCCTCGGCGGCCACGACCATGACGACCATCGCCCTTGTATGGCAAAGGCTTTTCTGGCGTAATCTTAACCTTAATTTCTGTTGAATCCTTAGCTAAGTTCTTAAGAAAAGCAGCTACTAAATCAAGAGCTGAATAGTTATCAAGAAGTTCACTAGCATCTTGAGTATATTTACCCAAATCACCATTCATCAAATCTTCGATTTCAGCCTTAGCTTGCTTTAATTGACCGCGAAGTGCTTGATCATCTGTTGGTGGACGAAGTGGTGACATCTTTTTCTTAGTAAGTTGTTCGATAGTTCTCATGTAGCCAATTTCATTTGGAGTTACAAAGGTTACTGAGATACCATTTTGTCCTGCACGCCCAGTTCTACCAATACGGTGAACATATGAATCTGGATCTTGAGGAATATCGTAGTTATATACGTGAGTTACCCCTGAAATATCCAAACCACGTGCTGCCACATCAGTAGCAACTAAAATATCCAACTTACCTTCACGGAATCGCTTCAAGACTGCCATACGACGCGCCTGAGATAGATCTCCGTGAATACCTTCAGCATTATAGCCACGTGCTTGTAATCCGCGTGTAAGCTCATCTACACGACGCTTCGTACGACCAAATACTAAGGCTAAATCTGGACCTTGGACGTCAATTAAACGACACATAATATCGAACTTTTCGGATTCCTTAGCACGAACAAAGTATTGATCAATTAAATCAGCTGTTAATTCCTTAGCCTTAATTTGAACAATAGCAGGATCCTTCATGAATTTTTCACCAATTCGTAAGATTGGCTTAGGCATCGTAGCACTGAAAAGCAAAGTTTGCTTGCGTTTTTTAGCATACCTCAAGATGCTTTCAATATCTTGGATAAAGCCCATATCGAGCATTTCATCTGCTTCATCCAAAACTACTGTATTAACTTTATCTAAATCAATTGTGCCACGTTTTAAGTGATCTAATAACCGACCTGGTGTACCGACCAAAATTGATGGTACGTGGTGCTTTAATGAACGAATTTGACGGCCGATATCTGCACCACCATAAACCACTTGGACATGAGCATGTTCATCACGACCCAAGCGGAATAATTCTTCTTGTGTTTGAATAGCAAGTTCACGCGTTGGTTCGATGATAATTGCTTGGATTGCTTTTTCTTTTTTATCAATGGATTGTAAAATTGGCAAACCAAAAGCGGCAGTTTTACCGGTACCAGTTTGTGCTTGTCCAATTACATCCTTTCCTTGTAAAGCAAGTGGAATAGTTTGTTCTTGGATTGGGGTTGCTTCTTCAAAACCTGAGCGTTTAATCGCTTTAAGAAGCGCATCGTTTAATCCTAATTCTGAAAACTTCAAAAAATTTTCTCCTATCTTAGTCGGACTAAGACATTTTCAAGGTGCATCCCGTGTGAACCCTTTAATACGATAATGTCGTCCGGCTTAATGTCATTTTTAAGATCATTAATCATATGATCCATTTCATCTTGAGTATAATAATGTAAATTCTCTGGCTCATATTTATCTTGCAAAGCATCGTATAAATTCTTCATTTCAGAGCCATACAAGTACACTTCATTTATGATTTGTGGGTCTAAAGTATCACTTAATCCAGCATGAAGTTCTGGTGATTTTTCACCTAGTTCTAGCATGTCGCCAAGTACAGCAATTCTGCGACCGCCGTCTTTAACTTCAACTTGACCAAAGCTGGTAACAACCGCTCTAACAGCAGTTGGATTTGAGTTGTAAACATCACTCATAATCGCTTCACCAGCATCGCCCTTTTCCCATTCCATACGGTTAGCAGTTGGCTTAAAGTTAGACAATGATGACGCAATTTCTTCATCGCTTTCACCAAAATGATGACCTACGCTAATTGCAGCCATTGCATTAGAAACATTATGCTTACCAATCATTGGAATTGAGAATTTTTGCTCTGAGTCATTGATTGTAAAGGTAGCGTGGTGCATGTAGCTCTTGAAGCCAGTTGCATGTACTGTATCTTCATCTCTAAAACCAAAAGTGGCCTTAGCTTGATCCAGCTTTTTAGCACGTTCTTGCAACAATGGTTCATCACCGTTATAAATGAATTCACCATCTTCACGTAAAAAGTCGGTGATTTCCATCTTAGCGTCAGCAATTTTGTCGCGACTGCCAAAGAATTCAATATGAGCTTCACCAATCATAGTAATGACAGCTACATCCGGATGAGTTAATTCACTTAGGTGGTGCAGCTGACCTGGTCTATCCATACCCATTTCAAGGACCAAAATTTCAGTATTTGGTTTCATTTCAAGAATGGTCATTGGTACACCAATTTCATTATTAAAGTTAGCTTGTGTCTTATGTACGTTAAAACGCTTAGATAAAACTGCAGCAATCATATCCTTAGTAGTGGTTTTACCATTAGAGCCTGTAATACCTACTACAGTTGGATTAACCTTGCGTAAATAATAACGCGCCAAATCTTGCATAGCAGTAAGAGGATTATCTACTTCAATTACTGTGATATCTTCGGGCTTATTTGGATGGCCTTTCTTCCACAACGTAGCAGAAGCACCATTGCTAACGGCACCCGCTAAAAAATCATGTCCATCACGTTCACCTTCAAGCGGTACAAATAAACCACCAGTTGTGATCTTTCTGGAGTCAAAGGCAACAGAAGTAATAATAGTTTTGTCGTCGCCTTCACAAGTAGTATTTAAAGCCTTGGCAATTTCAGCCATTTGCATTTTCATTGAATCTTTACTCCCATAAAAACATTTTTATACAGAAAACATTATACTGTCTTTCAAGCATTCTGCCAAATAATCTAATGAAGAAAAAAAGCAGCCCCAATGGGACTGCTTCCACCAGACAAAGGTTTACTTCTTCAAGCCATACTTCTTGTTGAACTTTTCGATTCGACCATCTGCTTGAGCAAACTTTTGCTTGCCAGTGTAGAATGGGTGTGAATCTGATGAAACTTCAACACGTACTAATGGGTAAGTTTCGCCTTCGTAGTCAATAGTTTCTTCTGGCTTCAAAGTTGAACCAGCTAAGAACTTAGCACCAGTTGCTGAGTCCATGAAAACTACTTTTTGAAAATCTGGATGAATACCTTGTTTCATAATTTATTACTCCTTTGCCATGACCATATTACAGATCATAGATTAATCGATTAACGTAAACTAGAATAACATCTTCAAGTAACTAATTCAAGACATTTTTCACAGTATGAAACTAATATGTAATGTAACCTCTTACAATGAGTGCTAAACTAATAGCAGAATTTATTTTGAATGAGGTAATTTAGATGAAAGATCTTCCTTTTAAAGCTGTTGCAGTAGATGTCGATGGCACATTTGTAAATGATGAAAAGAAATATGATCATGAAATGTTCGGTGAAATTTTATACCGTTTACACAAGCACGGTGCTCACTTTATTATTGCCAGTGGACGACCAGCAGGACGATTAGAAGCAGATTTCGGTGATTTTACTGATTCCGTCGATTTTGTTGCTGATAATGGTGCGGTTCTTGTGCGCGATGGCAAGATCATCCGTACAACAACTTTTTCTAAAAAATGTATTTTAAGTCTAGTTGATTATTTGCATCTGCGTTATCCTGGAGCAGTCCAAAGCACATTAATCAGCGGCGTTAAGCATTCATACTTTTTAAAAAGTACGCCGGCTCAATTTAAACGATCACATCATTATTTCTATCCTAATAGTATTGAAGTTGATGACTTTAATCAGATCCCTGAAGATGATCAATATACTAAAGTTACGGTCGATTATCCTAGCAAGGTTCGACGAGAATTAGAATATGGATTCAATAGCAGAAGCGTTGAAAAAATTCACGTTACAACTAGCGGCTGGAACTATATGGACATTATTCCCTATAATGTTAACAAGGCTAACGGCCTTAAAGAATTTCTTGCTTACCTAGACGTCTCTCGAACTCAATTAATTGCATTTGGCGACGGCGAAAATGATATTGAAATGCTCAAATTAGCTGGATTAAGTTATGCCATGGAAAATGGTCAAGATAGCGTTAAAAAGATGGCTAAATTTATTGCACCAAGCAACAACGATAACGGTGTTTTTAAAGTATTAACCAAATATTTAAACGAAGCACAAATAGAGTAGAGGGAGTTTAATTCTCGCCCCTCTCATTGCACCGGACGTACGGTT
>NZ_PCZF01000042.1:0-14290 GCF_002554115.1 Lactobacillus sp. UMNPBX4 | reverse complement strand
AAATCCCATTGATAGAATATCATAGAAATCTATCAACAGGATTTATCATAGAGCCGAATAATTCGGCAACGGGTGATAAGTTAGTCTCATGTTTCCAGATAACCGTGATTGGTTCACTTAAAGCTGGGGATATTGGCCTAAATGTTAAACCCGATTCGCTAGAAGTATTAGCAATTTTATCTAGTGTTAACATCATAGCCGCATTGTTTTTAACTAGTAAAGTTCCGTTAAAGCTTAGGTTGACCGTTCCGATGAAATTGACGTCGTCTTTGTAATTGCCAAGCCAATTATCGAAATAGTGCATCGTGTCAGCCTGTTGAGAATTTAAGACGGTTCTGCCAACCAGATCCGCTGGGGTAATTGCCTTCTTTTTAGCCAAAGGATCGTTCTTAGTCATTAATACGCCCCATACGTCTCGTTCTGGCAATTGAATGGAAGCATAGTTTGAAAGGTTAACATTACCAATGATAGCCGCAAAATCGACTGTACCGATGTTTAACTTCTTTTCAGCGAATTCATAGTCACCACTTAGAATATGAATTTTAACTGTAGGGTAGTCCTGAATAATGTTACTTACAATATTCATCAGTCTTTGCATCCCAACACTTTCGCCGGCAGCAATAGTTAAATCACCACTGATTACAGCTGATGATTGCAGGTTGCTCTTAGTTTTGGCAGTTAAAGCTAAAATTTCTTTTGCTTGCTCTAATAAATATTGTCCCGAAGGTGTCAGAGTTAAATGGCGTGGTTGGCGGTTGAATAACTTGACCCCTAATTCGTCTTCCAAATCCGCAATCTGGCGTGATAAAGCAGGCTGAGAAACTAATAATTTCTGTGCCGCTTTCGTCATGTTTAACTCTTGCGCTGTGGCAACGAAATAATTTAAAACTCTTAATTCCATATTTTAACCATAAATAAAAGTTATTATACGTGATACTTAATAAGTTTTTTACATTACTTACTTTACCTTTTAAACTAAAAATGAGCAAGAAAAGGAGTAGCAGATTATGAAGACCCAAGATAAAGAACTTATTCAAGAAATTGTCGAACAAAATTAGCGCTTGTTGCAGAACTTGAACGCGCAGCGTCATTATGAATGTGAAGCGCGGCAATTAATCAGTGAAATCACAGGACAAAAAATCCCCAAGAGTACAGAAATTAGATTGCTATTTTACACGGATTACGGCCACAATATCAAAATAGGTGAACGCGTCTTTATTAACTCCAATGTAATGATGGTTGACTTAAGTGGCATCACCATTGAAGACGATGTTTTAATTGGACCAGGTGCATATCTTCCTTCCGTTACCACGGTTTAAAACCTAAGCAGAGAAAAGAACTCGAATTAAAGCCAGTACTTATCAAGAAAAATGCCTAGATCGGTGCCAGGGCTACCATTCGTCCAGGCGTAATTGTGGGTGAAAACACAGTAGTTGCCGGCGTACCTGCAAAAATTATCAAAAAA
Source organism: Lactobacillus sp. UMNPBX4 (assembly GCF_002554115.1). Classification (NCBI taxonomy): domain Bacteria; kingdom Bacillati; phylum Bacillota; class Bacilli; order Lactobacillales; family Lactobacillaceae; genus Lactobacillus; species Lactobacillus sp. UMNPBX4. The sequence goes on along the minus strand of NZ_PCZF01000042.1, from coordinate 12,825 downwards.
ATAGACGAATAAAAAAACGCAACATTGTCGCGTCTTTTTTAAGCTTCTTTTTTGTCACTCCAGAGTTTGGAGATTAAGTACAAGATGATGAAAGTAATGATAGCTGAAATCATTGGGATGCGGTAGCTTGGTAAAATCAAAAGCAAGATGATCATCAATACGAAGAACAATAGAATCAAATAATCAACGTAAGGGAAGCCAGGCATTTTGAAGTCATTTAACTTATTTTCAGGTGTTTTTCTTCTGTAAGCAATGTGAGTCAAAACCATTAAGCACCAGATGATCAAGAACATACTTGTTGAAGTAGATGAAATAAAGTTAAAGGCTTGATCGCCGATAATCAAGGTAATCAGTGGTGCGCAGGCCATAAATAATGCTGACAAAATTAAAGCATTTTGTGGCAACTGCCGTCTTGATAGGTGACCAAAAGTTTGATTCCACTTGCCCTTGCCGTGGAAAGTAACGGAGAACAAAAGTCGTCCCGCACTGTATAAAAAACTATTAGTGGAGGAGACTGCTGCCGAAATTACTACGAAGTTAATAATTGAACTGGCATTGCGAATACCGGTTGCACCTAAAGCTTGCACAAAAGGACTAGAGTTAGTTGAAACTTTTGACCAAGGAATAACCAATAAAATTCCTAAAATCGCCATCACGTAGAATAGGATAATTCTGATTGGCAATTGATTGATTGCGCGTTTTAATGTGGTTTCTGGATTTTGAGCTTCAGCTGCCGTTAAACCAATTAATTCAACCCCAATAAAACTGAAGATTACCATTTGGAATCCTTGTAAAAAACCGTGTGGACCACGAGCGAAAAATCCGCCATGATCATCTAAATTAGCAAAAGCTACAGGCCCGAAACTTGTTTTGCCACCTGTAATTAATAGATACAAAATCAATAAAACGAAAGCGACGATCGTAATAATTTTGATAATAGCAAAACTAAATTCCAAATTACCAAAAACACGCGCCGAGATTAAATTGATGATTAATAAGGCAACAATGGTAATAATGCCAGGTACCCAAGGCTTTAAAGTTGGGAACCAATATTTGAAATAAATACCTAAGGCGGTAGTTTCTGCCATTCCTAAGGTGATCCAACTAAGCCAGTATAGATAACCAGTGATAAAACCGATGTTTTTACCCAGATATTGTTCAATAAAATCAATGTAAGTATGCTTGTTGAGGTCGGACATAATCATTTCGCCTAAGGCTCGCATAAGCAAGAATAGGAAAATACCTACAATGATATAGATCAAGATAACGCTAGGCCCGGCCCTATGAATACTGTCACCGACACCTAGAAAAAGACCGGTTCCGATTGTTCCTCCCAAAGCAATTAATTGAATGTGAGCATTGCTTAGGGTTCTTTTATATCCAGAACTAGTCTCTGATTTTTTCTCACTCATATATTTCCCCCATATTCTCGGTTTTCTCACATGTACTTAATATTTTATCATTTTTGCAATCGAGCACCAGTGATTATAGGAAAGCTTTAAAAAAATTCAGAAGAATAAGAAGAATAATATAAATTAATATGTTTGTTAATTCACAAACTAGCAAAAATAGCAACCGCTTTCATTAGTCTGAGAGTAAATTATAGAGTGATTTTTTATGCTTGTTCACTAGTGAATTACGTAAATTATGGCGTTTACTTTTAGATTTATTGTGCTATAGTTGACATTGTAAATTAGTTCACAAGAATTAGTAGATCTTAGAGGTAATAAAATAATGGCTAAGACACAACCAAAAGAGACTCAAACAGAGGAAGAGAAGAAAAAGCAAATTTACGACATGGTTGATAATTTAGTAAAAAGATCACATGTTGCATTAGACCAAATGGCTAACTTCACACAAGAACAAGTTGATAAGATCTGTGAAGCAGTTGCTACTGCAGGTGAACAAAATGCTTACCCACTAGCTAAGATGGCTGTTGAAGAAACTAAGCGCGGTGTAGTAGAAGACAAAACTACTAAGAACATGTACGCTAGTGAAAATATTTGGAATAGTTTACGTCACGAAAAGACTGTTGGCGTAATTGAGGAAGACAAGGAATTAGGTTTAACCAAGATTGCTGAACCTAAAGGTGTTATTGCCGGTGTTACTCCAGTAACTAATCCAACTTCAACTGTTATCTTCAAAGCTATGCTTGCTTTAAAGACTAGAAATACTATTATTTTCGGCTTCCACCCACAAGCTCAAAAGTGTTGTGTAGAAACTGGTAAGATCATTCAAGCTGCAGCCGTTGCTGCGGGTGCTCCAAAAGATGCAATTCAATGGATTGAAGAACCAAGTTTGGATGCTACTACTGATTTAATGAATAACCCAGGTGTTCAAACCATTTTAGCTACAGGTGGTCCTGGTATGGTTAAGGCCGCATATTCATCAGGTAAGCCAGCCATCGGTGTTGGTCCTGGTAACGGCCCATCCTACATTGAAAAGACTGCTAACATTGACCGTGCCGTTTACGACATTGTTTTGTCAAAGAACTTCGATAACGGTATGGTTTGTGCCTCTGAAAACTCAGTTGTTGTAGATGATGAAATCTACGACCGAGTTAAAGAAGAATTCAAGAAGTGGAGCTGCTACTTCTTGAACAAAGAAGAAATTAAGAAGTTTGAAGAACACTTCATCGATCCAAGACGTGGTACTGTTGCAGGTCCTGTAGCTGGTAAGTCAGCTTATGAAATTGCTAAGCTCTGCGGCGTTGATGTACCAAAGGAGACCAAGGTTATTGTTGCTGAATACAAGGGCGTTGGTAGAAAATTTCCACTTTCAGCTGAAAAGCTTTCACCAGTCTTCACTTTATACCGTGCTAAAGATCATGATGATGCTTTCAGAATTTGTTCAGAATTGCTTGATTACGGTGGTCGTGGTCACACTGCTGGACTTCACTCAAGTGATCAAAAAGTAATCAAAGAATTCTCAATGAAGATGGATGCATGCCGTATCTTGGTTAACTCACCAGCTGCTCTTGGTGGTATCGGTGACCTTTACAACAACATGCTTCCATCACTTACCTTGGGTACTGGTTCATATGGTGCCAACACCTTCTCACATAACATCGGTGCTCGCGATTTGCTTAACATTAAAACTGTTGCCAAGCGTCGTGACAACATGCAATGGGTAAAGGTTCCTTCTAAGACCTACTTCGAACACAACGCAGCTAACTACTTACGTCACATGCCAAACGTTAACCGTTTCTTCATCGTTACTGATGAAGGCGTAGCTGACCAAGGCTTTGCCGATGAAATTACCGACATTATTTCTAAGCGTCGTGGTCAAAAAGAATACGAAGTCTTCAAGGCCGTAACGCTTGATCCAAACACCGACGTTATTAAAGATGGGGTTCACAGAATGAACATCTTTAAACCAGACGTTGTCATCGCCATCGGTGGTGGTTCAGTAATGGACGCTGCTAAGGTAATGCGTTTATTCTACGAAAATCCAGAAATGAAGTTTGAAGAAGCTTATCAAAAGTTTTTGGATATCAGAAAAAGAGTAGTTCGCTTCCCAAAGATTAACGGCGTTCAACTTGTATGTATTCCAACCACTTCAGGTACTGGTTCAGAAGTTTCACCAATCGCTGTCATTAGCGATGCTAAGACTGGTATTAAGCACACCCTTTGTGACTATGCTTTGACCCCAGATGTTTCTATTGTTGATGACCAATTCGTACAAAAATTGCCCAAACGCTTGATTGCTTGGTCAGGCTTTGAAGCTTTAGGTCACGCAATCGAAAGTTACGTTTCAACTATGGCTACTGACTTTACTCGTGGTTGGTCACTTGAAGCTATTAAGATCATCTTCGCTAACTTGAAGAAGTCATATGATGGTGATCTTGATGCTCGCAAGAAGATGCACGATGCAGCTACTATTGCTGGTATGGCATACTCAAACGCATTCCTTGGCTTGGAACACTCAATTGCCCACACTGTTGGTTCAACCTTTGATATTCCAAGTGGTGTCAGCGATGCTATTGCTTTACCACAAGTTATCCGCTTCAATGCTAAGCGTCCAGAAAAGCTTGCTATGTGGCCTCATTACTCAGTTTACCGTGCTGACAAGGATTACGCAGAAATTGCTAGAGCTATCGGTTTGACCGGTTCAAGCGATGCTGAATTGATTGAAGAATTAGTTCAAAAGATTATCGATTTAGCTCAATCAGTTGGTATCAAGATGGCATACAAGGATTACGGTGTTGATGAAAATGAATTCAATAAGAAGGTTGACCAATTAGCTGTTGAAGCTTACGGCGACCAAAATACTGTAACTAACCCAGTTGCTCCATTAATTAGTCAAATTGCTCAATTGATGAGAGACAGCTTTGAAGGTAAGGATATTAAGACTAAGTAATTTGAATTTACACATACAAAATGGCGATCAGTATATTAAAACTGACCGCTGTTTTTTTGCTCTAAAATCGATTATACCAATTTCGATAATAATCACTTGACCGCTTTGGCAAAAAAGAATATTATTGCAACTGTAACAATGAAATCAAACTAGTCCACTGTCAAAAAGTGAACTAGACCAAAGGAGAAAAATTTATGTGTGGAATTGTTGGGGTTGTTGGTAAACCAGCAAGAGAAATTATTCTAAGCGGATTAACAAATTTGGAATACCGTGGCTATGATTCAGCTGGTATTTACTTGAATGATTTAAATGGAAATGAATATTTGACTAAGGCTGTTGGCCGTATTTCAAACTTAAAAGAAAAGTTGACTCCAGATGAACAAGGTTTGGTAGGTATTGGTCATACCCGTTGGGCTACTCACGGTAAGCCAACTGTTGACAATGCTCACCCTCACTTTGATGAAACTAAGCGTTTCTACTTGGTTCACAACGGTGTGATTGAAAACTTCGCTGAATTGAAGGAAAAGTACTTACAAGACGTACACTTCCACTCAGATACTGATACTGAAGTGGTTGTACAATTAATCGGTAAGATTGCACGCGACAAGAATTTGGATGGCTTTTCAGCATTTAAGGAAGCTTTGAAGCTTGTTAAGGGTTCATACGCATTCTTGCTTGTTGATAATACTGAACCAGATCATGTCTTTATCGCTAAGAACAAGTCACCAATGATGCTTGGTATCGGTGATGGTTTTAACATCATTGCTTCAGATGCTATTTCAGTAATGGACCAAACTAAGACTTTCGTTGATTTGCACGATGGGGATGTTGGTGACATTACTAAGGATTCTTACACTATTGAAACTGTTGATGGTAAAAAAGTTGACCGTGAACCTCACGTTTTGAACATTGATCCAAACGCAGCTTCAAAGGGTGCTTACGAATTCTACATGCTTAAGGAAATTGATGAACAACCTGGCGTAATGCGTCACATGTCACAAAACTACCTTGATGAAAATGGTGAACCAAAGGTTGATCAAGATATTCTTGATGCTATTTCTAAGGCAGACCGTTTATACATCTTCGCTGCCGGTACTAGTTACCATGCAGGCTTAGTTGGTAAGACTCTCTTTGAACATTACACTGGTATTCCAACCGAAGTTGGTTTGGCTTCAGAAGCTGGCTACCACTTCCCAATGATGAGCAAGCACCCATTCTTCATCTTCTTGACTCAATCAGGTGAAACTGCTGACTCACGTGTTGTTTTGAAGGAAGTTAACAAGCGTGGCATTCCAAGCTTAACTATGACTAACGTAGAAGGTTCAACTCTTTCTCGTGAAGCTACTTACACAATGCTCTTGGGTGCTGGCCCTGAAATTGCCGTTGCTTCAACTAAGGCTTACACCGCTCAGATTGCTTTACAAGCTGTTCTTGCTAAGGCTCTTGGTGAAAAGTTGAATAATGAAAATGCTAAGGATTGGGACTTGCGTCAAGATTTGGCAATGGCTGCAGAAGGCATCCAACAAATCGTTGACGGTAAGGAAAAGATCAAGAAGCTTGCAGATGACTACTTGATTAAATCAAGAAATGCATTCTACATTGGTCGTGGTATTGACTATGCTGTTGCTCTTGAAGCTGCTCTTAAGTTGAAGGAAGTTTCATACATCCAAACTGAAGGTTTTGCAGCGGCAGAACTTAAGCACGGTACTATTTCATTAATTGAAAAGGGTACTCCGGTAGTTGCTTTGATTAATGATCCAGTTACTGCTGATCTTACTCGTGGTAATATTCAAGAAGTTGTTTCTCGTGGTGCTAGTGTAATTACTATTGTTGGTAAGGACTTTGCTCGCGAAGGCGATGACATTGTTTTGCCAGAAATTAACTACTACATGTCAGCACTTTTGACAGTTGTACCTGCTCAACTTCTTGCATACTACGCTTCTAAGGATAAGGGCTTAGATGTTGATAAGCCACGTAACTTAGCTAAGAGTGTTACTGTTGAATAATTAATATTTGAATAAAACTAAGGATAGCGATGGTGAATGTGCCATCGCTATTTTTAGTTAAGATAATTCATTGAGATATTTTTGTACGGACTTAAAAAACTTGCTATAATAGTAATGAAAAAGAGGTCGGCAAATGAGCCGAATTCTAGCATTAGTTGTAACGCATCTGATACAGACACGAAGGCGTCTTCTTTCTATTAGGATAGGAATACGAGTTAAAAATCACTCATAAGCACTATCTCCTTGAAGGATTGCCACCGCTTCAGCTTTTCTACGGATAAAATTATACTAAATTCGAATATACGTTCACAAGCGAACAAAGTAAATTTATCGTAAATCTCGAGTAAAAATAAAAGGGACCGAATCAATTTGATTCGATTCCTTTTTGCATCTAATTGTTTTTAGCTATTTCTGCCGCATTTTAGCTAAATATTGTTGGTGCTTTTGTTCTGCCTTTTCGTCTTTTTCAATAAAGAAGTAGGCGACAGCAGCCAAGACACCGACTACAACACCAACCAAAATTGTCTTCCAAGTGAAGTTAGTAACCATGTAGCAGGAAATTAACAAAGCCAAGATTGGAATTGTGTAACCGCCAGGAAGCTTGAAGCCATGGTTAGGGAATTCATTGATGTGCTTGAATTTGATAACTGCCAAAATTGATGGCACGTATTGAACAAAGGAAGCAAGAACGATGCAGGATACCAAGAAATTGATAATTGTAAATAGAATAATTAAGCCAATAGCTGTCCCATAATAAACAACTGCGTTGTTGTATACTGGCCAAAAATTGGCGAATATTTCTACGAAAACTACGCTTTAGCTTATGCTCTAGGAATTACGGCTGGTGTTAGTGATTGGACTGCGCCAAAGAGTTTATATACCACTAAAACTAATAAATTTAAGCTGAATTTAACTTATACCAATGGATTTGATCAGCTTGCATTGCCTAATGCGGATAAGCAAGAAATCGAAGTTAACTATATCACAGCACCTAGTTTAAAAGACGATCCCATTTATATCTTTAATGCCGGCGGTGATGCAAGTCCAACTCTTAACATTTCTATCGATGGCAGGCCAACTAAATATCCAATAGCAAATCTCGGGTTACAATACCCTGTAGCCGTTGGTCAAAATAAGCAACTAATCCAACAGGCAGTTAATGGCAGTGATTTTAAAAATCAGGTTAAGATTACCTTAACTGATGGCACGCAAATGTCTGCTAGTCAGTTACAATTAGCTGGAACTAATCAGACTAGTGCCGACATGAATTCTGGTAAGTTTCATTTGATTATCAATACAACTTTTAACAATGGGTTTACTGATGCTGGTCAGCCACTAATCTTTGCTAATCCAGACAGTCAAGATCCGGGAGCAACGCAAAAGTTTGCTAAGGCTGTGAAAAAAGCATATAAAGATTTAGGCTGTGCTCAAACTAAACCAGTAAACGTTGGTACTTTACCACAAATAAAATGGCAAAGAATTAAGGAAGATGCCTTTGCCATCATGACTTCTGTAAAAAATATAAAGAATGAAGTAGTAGATCTTACCAACGGCCCTACAAGTTACACAGAGAATGACGGTCGCAACTTAAGCAATTTTGTTGAAAAACCTGTAACAGTTAAAGGTGGTCCTCATGGGACTATTAATGTAATTAATAATTTACTCTCTGGTGGCAATAAAGTTTGGCCTGCTGGAACTACCTTTGAATGGCAGGGTGACAACGGCGAAAAGAGTCTGGTTCTAGACAAAGCCGGAGAAACCAGGAACGGTAATATTGTAATTACTTTGCCAAGTGGTTCAAGGTATACGGTTAAGGATATTACGCTTACTACCAAGGCTAATGTAAAGGCCGAGAGTAGAACAATTGATTATGGTACGAAGTTAACGGCTAAAGATCTTGTTACTAACACGGATGTCTTTCCAGAAGGTACTACTTTCCAATACGTTGGTAATGAATCTAATTGGATGAAGCCAGGTTCCTACAATGATGTTCAGATTACTGCTACGTATTATGATCAAGGAACTAAGAAAAATATTGTTACTCCAGTAGCTCACTGTAATGTAGCCATTAATGACAGTCGCCGCATTACGGTCTTAAAGGGCTACACTGCTTATAATAGTGGTCCTGCTGACAATAAGAATAAGGTCCCAGCAAATCAATTTGTATTCCCAACTTGGAATTCAGAAAATACATCTCTTTCTAGCAACGCATCAATAGCATATGCAGATGCAGCTTCTGTTTATGAAGCAAAGCCAGTTCACACGATTTTGTATATTCCTGATGAAGTTCAAACTAGAACACTTACTGCTCATTTTAAGATTGCTGGTGGTGAACATAATGGGGAAACTATTGCTCCAGATGCTCAAGTTCAAGTATTCTTTAAGAAAGCAGGTACTTTAGATACAGCTACTAATAAGATTGTTTACACTGGTAATTGGGCTCCAGATTGGGATGCAGGCGACGAAGCTACTCCTGGTTTCCACGTAATTTCAGGATCTTGAAGTTTACTACCTAAGGGTAATGACGCTTCTATTGGATTGACTTCTCCTAGTCGTGATGGTTACACCGTGGCTAACATTAGATATGATGGTTCATACTCAACTTTCACATTTGCAAACCCAAATTACAACTCTAATACGGTCTATATGAATAATGATAATGATGTTTGGTACATGAGAAATGACTTAACTACTTACTATGTTCCAAATTCATTATTAAATAAGAGTGTTACAAGAACGATTACCATTAAGGAACCAGGTCAAGCAGATCGCACAATTACGCAAACTGCCAAATTAAGCAGACAAGTTAAAGTAAATGGTGATGATACTGGAGTCACCTTTGAAGGCTTTGATGGTAGTGGTTGGAAAGCTGATAGTAACTGGGGCGTACAAGATGTTCCAATTCATGCTGGCTACAACATTTCTGTCACTCAAACAGTTAAAGGAGGATCTACCTCAACTCCACTTCAACTTGTAAATGGTCAAATCCCTGCCGAAACAGTAAACGGTGATACTAAGAATACGCAAATTGTTGTAACTTACGGTGCTACTGCAACTGCTACAGCAACTCTTGGCAAGGAAGGTAGTCGCGATTATGATGCAAAGACTACTTCAGTAGCTGATGTTTTGAGCAAGTTAGGTTGGACTGATAGTGGTTTTGTAAAGAATCAAACATTGAAGTCAACTGACTTAACTGCTAGTGACTATGCTTGGTTCACCAAGAATGCTGATGGTACGTTCACTGCTATGACTGGTGATCCAATCAATGCAGGAACTTACTACTTGAAGCTCAAGGATAGTTTAGAAGCTAAGCTGAAAGCGGAAAATCCAAACTACAACTTAACGATTAATGGTGAATTTACTTACACAATTAATCCTGTAAGTGGTACTGCAACTTTAAGTGGTTCAGCTTCTAAGATTTACGATGGCAAGGATATTTCACTTGATGACTTGAATAGTCCTGATGGTGATATTGAAGCTAAGTTTACTTTCCCAGGTAGCATGATACTTACAAGTTACATGCAGGTGACTACACCATTGAAAATAATTCAGCTAAGGCCGATGACTACACTGTTAGCCTAAGCACTGATGGCCTCGCTCGCTTGCAAGCTGCTATTGATAATTACGCAGGTGCAGGTAATGTAACTCCTGCTGCTAAGGATTTAAGTAGCAATGCAAGCTTTACAATTAAGCAAAAAGACTTAACCGTAACTTTAGACAAGAAACCAAATACCACTCCTGGTAAGACTTACGATGGTCAAACAGCAACAATTGACGATAATGATGCTCAATTTACTGCAGCTGGTTTAGTTGAAGGTCAAACTTTGAATGTTGCTAACTTGACACCTAGTGATTATGAGTGGGTTGATAAAGATGGCAAGAAATTGGATAAAGTTCCAACCGATGCTGGTACTTACTACATTGCTTTAACTCAAGCTGGTGTAAAGCAATTGCAAAAGGATAATCCAAATTACAAAGTTAGCGAAAGTGGTCAGTTTGCATATGTAATAGCTAAAGCAGAGGCTAAAGTTGAAATTAATGGAAGTTACGAAGGAACTTCAACTGCTCAGGATGCGAAGATCTACAGAAATGCTGTAGTTGACGAAGTTACTGGTAAAGTAACTTATGGTGCTTGGTCAACTGGAAATTGGGGACCATTCACTACACCAACGATTGATGGATATACTCCAACAATTGCAAGCATAGCGACTAAACCTGTAACTTATGGTACTGATCCAGAAAGTGTTGATATCACTTACACACCAAATGCTCAAACAACCAACATTATCTACAAAGACGAAGATGTCAAACCATTAAGACTGACAAAGTTGACGGTAAGACCGATGAAACTGTTGATGTTCATTCAATAATTCCAGCAGGTTGGAAGCTAATTGATGGTCAAGACGTTCCTGAAACTGTGAAATTTGGACCAAATGGATTCCTGTTGTAATTGAACACAAGACAATCACAGTAACTCCAGAAACTCCTGAAGATAAGATCCCAACAGGTAAGGTTCCAGTCAAGACTCCAAATGAGACTTCAGATGATACCGAAATCGATACCACTCCGAAGGATCAAGATCTTGAATCTGGTCCAGCCGTAATTAAGGGCTACGAAGAAAACAACGCATCTTTATATGAAGATATGAATAATTCTGCTCCAGCTAGAAACAATAATTCAATTTCACCAAAGGGTGCTGATACATACGCTTCAACTAATGCCCCCAGCTAAGGCTGCTTCAGCCGAAACTGAAGAAAACAGTGGCAAGCATGAATTACCACAAACCGGTAAAAAGCAAAATGAAGCTGGTATCTTCGGTATCCTTGCAATGGTTTTAGGCCTCTTTGGTTTAGCCGATCGCAAAAAGAAAAAGGATGAATAATCATCCCTTTGAATAAAACAAGACTCTGACGCAAAACTGCGTTGGAGTTTTTGTTTGCTCAAAAATTTTGTTATAAATTGAACAAAGTAGAATATATTTTTTATATTTTCCAAAAAATAGACATAATATTGATATTTATCAAAATATGATTTTGACAGTTTTACATCTCGAAAAAATGATTGCAATTATTACCTATATAACAATATATTTGATTGACTTTGCTGTTTAATTGAATTTTTGAAAATCATTTGACTGGCTATTCTAATAAGCTATACTATTAAGTGAAAATTCACTTGTGAAAAGTATAACTAATATTTAGGGGATGTAGTTAATGAGAAAAGTTTTGGCGGTCAATTCGGGGAGTTCGTCATTCAAGTTTAAATTATTTTCATTGCCTGATGAAAAGGTAGTAGCACGAGGAATGGCCGATCGTGTAGGTCTGGCAGATTCTACCTTTACAATTGTGTTAGCTAATGGGGAGTCACATAAAAAGCAAATTGCTATTCCAGATCAAGAAGCTGCGGTAAATTTATTGATTAATGACTTGAAGAAATATCATGCTGTCGAGAAATTGCATGAGATTGTTGGGGTAGGACACCGTGTGGTAAATGGCGGTGAATATTTTAAAGATTCAGCCATTATTAACAAGGATAATTTACAAAAGATTTGGGATTTAGCTGGTTTTGCACCTTTGCACAATCCTGCCGAAGCTAAGGGAATTGAAGCCTTTATGCATGTCTTGCCAGATGTGCCGCAGGTAGCCGTGTTTGATACCTCTTTCCACCAAACATTAGATCCTGTGCATTATCTGTATTCTATTCCTTATGATTATTACAAAAAGTATGGTGCGCGGAAATACGGTGCTCATGGCACCTCCGTGCATTACACTACCTTGGAAGCAGCTAAGATGATGCAACGCGATGTGAAGGACTTAAAGCTAATTATTTGTCACTTAGGCTCCGGTTCTTCGATTACCGCTGTTAAAAATGGCAAGTCTTATGATACTTCAATGGGCTTTAGTCCCTTGTCCGGAGTAACTATGGGTACGCGGTCAGGCGATATTGACCCATCTCTTGTGCAACACTTAATGCATAAAACCGGAGATTCAATTGATGAGATGATTGATATTTTGAATAAAAAGTCTGGTTTAATTGGACTCTCTGGTATTTCTTCAGATATGCGTGACTTGAAATATAACGATGATCCGCGAGCTGTTTTGGCACGCAAGATCTTTATCAATCGTGTTGTGCGTTATATTGGTTCATATCTTGCTGAAATGGGCGGCGCCGATGGAATAGTCTTGACCGCAGGCGTTGGTGAAGGCGACGTAGAAGTGCGCAAGCAGATAATGGATGCCTTTAGGTATATGGGTGTAAAACCTGACTATGAGGCTAATAAGAGCAATGGCCGGAAGTTTATCACTAAGCCGGATTCCAAGATTCAAGTGATGATCATCCCAACTAATGAAGAGTTGATGATTGCCCGTGATGTTGTCCGTTTAATGAAAAACGCCCGAAAATCCCCGTATTTTAATGCGGGGATGGATAGGGCCAAGCTGACCTAGCAGTCAGCTTTTTT
>NZ_PCZF01000041.1:0-14390 GCF_002554115.1 Lactobacillus sp. UMNPBX4 | reverse complement strand
CAATTGACTTATTGAGATATTCTCATCTTTCCATTTACGATAAATTTCTATTTTTTGTTCTTTATTAAATTTAGACATAGTAAAAGACCTAAAAGTGTCTCACTTTTAGGTCTCACTTCATCAAGAGTTGATCAACCTTTTTTATCTAAACAACAAATACCAAATTGCATTAAAAGCCATACCGCCTAATGCCCACAGAACACAGGTCTTCGCACGGAATTTATTGCGCTTAGCAATTGCGAAATAAATAGCCATGATAAAACCAATGAATGGAAACAAAAATGCCCAAAAAGCATCCCAATTTCCACCTTGATTTTGCGGTCTAGATTCTGGATAACGGCGATTGCGATATTTATCAAAGTAATAAACAATAAACCCAGCTCCGATTAGAGCTACTAAAATGATTAAACCTTCACGCATGATATTCTCTCCTATTTGTTCTGACCGTTACATCCAAAATAAAGGAAATTCCGATTTTTTGCAAATATTAGACAATGAGGAATCAAAGAAAAAAGCATTTATCGCGACAATCGATAAATGCTTTTTTAATTTATTTTACTTTAAAGTAGCGACGAGCAGTAATTTGATTATAGCCTTTTTGAAATTCTACTTTGACCTTACTGCGGTTTTCTAAGGTGAATATAATTACGCCATTTTTAATAGTCTTATGTGGTTTCAAATTATGTTCCATCTTACCTAAGCCCTTAATCAATGAGGATGAATTAGTCGCACCAGTAGTTAATTCCTGCCATTTTCCATGAACTTTTTGATAAGCGTTAACGCCAGAATAGTTCATCAACATGTCACTCTTAACTGCCTTTTTACCATGGTTAGTAACATCTACCCACAGCATGAAAATCTTCTTTCCTTTAAGAGAAGATTTTCTTACTTGCTTCTTCTTAATATAAAAAGTGAGTGATCCACTTTTGACAGTCTTGGAAGCAGCTTGCACAGTCTACGGTTGATCAACAACTGGAGCAACAGTCCCTACTGAAGCAGTTAACGCTAATGCCATTGCACCGACTTTGATAAATTTTTCATAATAAACCTCCGTTATATTTTGAAAATCCTATTCAAAATTTATCATATCAAAGGCTGGCATTATAAGGCAAGTGTGTTTTTAGGGAGTTGCACTTATCTTCTGACATTGTTATTTATTGTTTTTAATAATTTTCATCACTTTTGGTGCAATTAAACTTTGTTCTAAAACTAAATCAACTGGCTTATAGTCAGGATCAATACATTCATCCCAATATTCAAGGTGCTTTTTGTCGATATAACTCTCTGACTCTTCGACCGCACTACCATTTTCACCCTGTACTGAATACCAATAAAAGTATGTATAACCATCTTCATTTTCATCTTTAAAAACAGTTTCGACATACATCTTTTCACCGGACATCGTGGCTACGGTATCTTCATGATGGCTATTCAAAAAATCCATCCATTCTTGAGCTTCCGCTTCTTTACCTTTTTTGATACGAAAACGTGTTAATTCGACTTGTGTCATTTTATTATCCTTCTATCTTTTTACCATTGATATATTTTCGCTTGGCATTAATTGCCATCTTCTTAACAACATCTTCACCTAAGTCACTACCCAGCATTTCAGAAATTCCTAAGAAAAAAATCGCTACATCAGTAAAGCAAAAAGTTGATTTTTCTTATTTTCTAGAACTACTTTTTGTAATTTCTACGTATCAATTTTCTGAAATTATCAACCTATCTTAAAGCCCATCCCTCAATGTCTCAAGCATTTTCTCACCAATCTGTTTAAACGGAAGATCCTCAATTTTTTCAGTATAATTAAAAATTCCGATCGCAGTTGTAAATATCAAATATTGTTTTGTTAAATCTGATAACTCATAATCTGAATTTTTATTCGAATATCCTCTTAAAAAAGCAGCAATCAAATCCAAATTCAATTTAAAGTCTTGATAAAACAACTTTATAAAATCTTGGTAAACAGGACCAAGTCTAGCCTTTTCAAAATCAATCAATACCAGCTTATCATTTACGTATTTATAATTTCTGATTCCAACATCCCCATGTAAAACAAATTTAGATTTAGTTAAAAGTTCATCTTGTATTTCTTTTTTATGATGCTCGAATTTTTTAGCTTCTGTTAATAATTGTCGCTTATAAGTGGAAGCATTAAAAGTATTAATTTCTGTTAAATAACCATCAAACTGATCTTTTACAATTTTAATTTTAGAAAATGGTTTTATTCTAGTATGAAAATCGCCTAAAACTTGCCCCATTTTAAAAGCTATGTCTGAAGTAATATTTTCATCTATGTCCTTAGGGCTAGTATCTTTTAGCACCAAGATATATTTTTGATCTAATGAAAGGGCAGCTAAAACACGATCATTTAGTTGCTCTGTTACCTTTTTCTCAGTGTACCAACCTTGTTTTTTGGCAAATTGCTTTACAAAGACTTTCTGTTGAAATAAATTACTATAACCAATAAATGTTCTATTGAGAGACTTATGAGAAATTGGTTTTAATTCGCCTTGCAAGTAGTTATTCAACTTTTTCTCAATTGTCATCTTATCCTTCTATCTTTTTAATTAAATATATTGCGTCGATCTTTCCTGAAAACTCTCGTCAAAATCAATCACGGTAATTTGATAATCTGTAATTTTATTGGGATCTTCTTCATATCCGTAACCGACATTAAATTGTGCAGCCATTTGACCAAGTAAATTCAAAATATCTATAAAATCTTCAAATTTGTACATATAAATCGTGTAACCATTTTGACACTCTTCAATTTTGCCATGATAGTTTGAATTAAGAGATATTGAAAGCTTATACCATTTCAAAAATCTCTTTTTCTTCTCAGCATTCATTATTTATCACTTAAATCCTACTTATAATCTCCGACCCGATATTCAAACCTGCACCATATGAACTTCTGCCCCAACCGCGACGATCATAATTATCCATATCTGCCAAAGTGTCCCCAGTAAATAAAATCTGCGCAAATTCAATACTTCTAAATTGTGCACATGCTGCTAATGCTGCACATTCCATCTCGACTGTGGCTGCTCCTAATTCTTTAAAATACGTAACTTTCTTTGAGGTTTCTCTAAAAAAGCCATCTGTAGTCCAAGTGACTATTTCATCATAGTTATATCCTAAATCTTTTATTTTAGTCTCAATTTCTGATAGAAAATTTGATTGCAAATCTACAAACTGGCCCGGTTCTTTATAATGAAAAGACATCCCCTCATCACGAATCGCTTTAACAGGAATAAACATTGCATTTTCAGGCAACCTCTTCAATGCTCCAGCATTACCAAACGCCAAAACTTTTCTAACACCATAGGCAATTAACCAATCTAGTAGCTTAACAGCAGCAGGTGCTCCCAATGGAGCTTGACATAAGGTGAATTTTTGATTATTAATTTCCACCTCATAAACTTGAGGTCTAAAAGAAATAGTTTTAAATTTACCTAGAACTTTATGAGGATGTTGTTCCAAAAAAGAATTAACCTCATCCTCTGGAACAAAAGCATATAGAAGTCTCGAGTGGAATTTATAAGGTAATTTCTCAAAAGTTGGCTCAAGCACTGCATGTTGGTCATTATCAAAATCTAAAATAAAAGGTTTCTCACTCATCTCTATCCCTCCAAATTATAACTACCATTTTAACTACGCGGAATAACTCTTCTCCGTTTTTTATGACTAATCACACTCAACTTGAAAACCAGGATCTTTATATGCCTTAAAACAAGCCTCAATTTCATCAAGCGAATTTCTATCTGTACTCAAATTTTCTGGTAATTGATCATAAGCAAAATACTTACGAGTAGTTGTCTCAATATTTTTCTTGAATTCACCACCGAGTGGTTTACAAAGAAAGAAAACGTGAACGACATTGTATGGGTAAATGGCCTCACTATGCTTATTTTGATCATAGATTCCGATAACTCTTTCAACTTCAATATCGAGTCCAGACTCTTCTTTGGCTTCCTTAATACAGTTTTCTTTAACAGACATATTAACTTCACACCAACCACCTGGAAGAGACCAGCTACCATCATTTTCTTGAACTAGAAGAATTTTATTATCCTTAAAAATGGCGGCTCGTGTCCCAAGCTTGGGAGTTTGATAACCAATTTCATTACAAAACAGATCTTTAACTTTCTGTATTGGCAAGTCAGATTTATACGCCATTATCTCCGCAGAAATATCGCGAATTTCTTGATAGCGTTCTAAATCAAAGTTATCTTTTCCGTAAGTTAGCCCAGCCTGTGCCAAGCTTTGCAATCTTTTCGCCCACTCAATTAATAAATCTTTATCTTCCATAGTTACACCCTACTTAAAATCTGTGAACAAATCTTCAATCCAGCACTGTGAGAATCGCTACCCCAATCACGTTCATCATAATTTTCAATATCTGCAAGCGTATCCGCAGTAAACAAAATTTGCGCAAAATCGACATTTCTAAATTGGGCACAGGCCGCCATTCCGGCGCACTCCATTTCAACTGTCGCAGCACCTAGTTCTCGAAATTGCTTAACTCTATCAGGAGTTTCTCTAAAGAAACCATCAGTCGTCCAAGTAGTTATTTCATCGCAGTCTAATTTCATGTCTGTAATTATTTTTTCGATCTCATTAAGGTAATCAGACTTCATATCAATGAATTGTCCTGGCTCTTGGTAGTAAAAAGAAGTCCCTTCTCCTCTAATAGCCCTGACTGGTAAAAACATCTCATTCTCTGGTAAATCGATTAATGCCCCCGCATTGCCAAAAGCTAATACTTGTTTTACTCCATACGCAATTAGCCAATCTAATAATTGAGTTGCAGCCGGAGCTCCCAGTGGTGCCTGACATAGTGTTAATTTTTCATTATTTATTTCAATTTCATAGATATCTGGTTGAAAAGAAACAGAATCAAAGCTACCTAAAATTTTATGCGGCACTTGTTTTAAGAAGCTATCGATATCTTCCTTTGGTACAAATGCATACACTAATTTTTCATGAAATTTAAAAGGTAATTTATCGTGATTAGGATCAAGAACTGCATGCTCGTTACTGTCAAATCCTAAAATAAAAGGTTTCTCATTCATCTTTATTCCTCCAAATCATAACCACCATTCTGGGGTTAACTCACCTAATGTCATTACTTTATTGCTCTTATAGTCCATCATCACTTCAGCATTTTGATAATCTTTTTCCATCATCTGAACCATGAATTCGCGGCAGGCACCACATGGCGCACCATTTTTACCATCAGACATAAGCGCCAATACACGTGAGATTTTAGTTTCACCATTAGTAATCATATTAAAAAGCGCATTTCTTTCAGCGCATACGCCTAAAGTACAGGCTGTGTCAACACACACTCCGGTATAAATCTTTCCCGATTCTGACAATACTGCAGCGGCCACACCACCGGCTTCCATATGATCGGATATTTCATGGAAGCCCTGTACTTTTTTGGCTGCTTGAAACATCTTCTGCCAAGTAGAGTCAGGAGCTAATCTATTTTTAACGTCTTTCATTCTCTTCTCCTTTAGTAAAAAATGCTTTAACCATTACATAAATTGCAATCCAAATAACTAAACTTAGTAGCCAGAACCAGGAATTATTGGTTATCGTCAACGAGACTCCATTATTTACCATCAAGTTCATTTTTATACCAAAAATTAGCTCAATAGTATGTAATCGCACGTGCGTCCACAATGAAAAAACAAAGTACAGCATAATGCAAGTGCACCAAATTCCTACTGCTTTAAAAATATTTTTTACAATTGTATTCATCTTAATTATTCCAATTCCATCGTGTCCTCAGAAAAAACGATTGGAAATTCATCAGACCATTTCTCAGTCCTTGTTTCGGTTACCTTAAAGCCAAATTTCTGATACAAATTCTTGGCGCGTTCATTATCAGCAAACACGGCTAATCTTACTGGTCGCGGCAGCTTCGCCAGAGCGGTCTTCATCAATGCGGAACCAATGCCTTTTCCCTGCATCCCTGGCAAAACATACAAGAAATCTAAACGGCGTCGTCCAAGACCGACAAATCCAACTACTTGCTCATCTTTTTCAGCAACGTAAATATCACAGGACAAAAAATACTTGAGATATGGTGCATCTTTTAACGAAATAAAAACTTGTTCCATCCCTTCTGCTTCAAGTTCCTGCATTCGTCCTTCATCCATGACTTTAGCAAGTTCATCAAAGTCTTCTGCTTTATATTTTCTAATCATGACTTCTGTCAAAACCAAATGCACCTCTTTCATTAATTTATTATAAGAAATAGATTGTTTTTTTAATTTTATCATATATAATTTTAAGCAATATACTAAATTGTTGAAATGAGGAAATCGAAATGAGAAAAACAACTAAGTTTATTCAGCTACTTCTGATAGTTTTAACTTTACTAGTTGGTTCATTTTGTGCTGCGACAGCGTGGATGGCCTTCAATAATGGTGATCAAAAAGTTATGTTTGTCGCACTAATTTTTGCTCTAATTTGCTTTATCGGCACTATTGCTTATTTAAAAGCATTGCTAAAACCATCAAAAGATGAGCCAGAATCTGCTGAAGATCATCAAGTAAAAGTTGTCGCAGCATATCAAACTTTTTCAATCTTAGATTATGTGACTATTGGAGCAAGTATTATTTCAATGATTATATCTACCTACTTGAAAAACACTAACTCTGCCAATTCACAAATCGCATTAACTATCTCTTTAACGCTTTTTGCAGTTTGGGTGCTAGGCAGTATAATCAACATCATTTGTTTACTTAGAACTTCGGAGAAATAAAGAAAAGCCGCCAACAGCGGCTTTTTTTACACTTAAATCTCGATGATCTGATTAAATTCCTCCTGATTTTCCTTATGAAGCTGGTGACTAACAAAAATTACTGTTACGTCTTTCAATCTTAAAAAGCTGTCTTCTACTTTAAGGGCACTAGCCTTATCCAAATTGCTTGTACTTTCATCTAGAAGAAATACTTGGCGATTTCTTAACAAACCTCTAGCTAGAGCTAATCTTTGCTTTTGCCCACCGGATAAATTCGTTCCATTTTCACTTACTTTAGTTTCGAGTCCATTAGGTAATTTTTGTACAAAACTCCATAAATCTGCTTTCTTTAGAGCTTCCTTGAGTTGATCAATAGTAAAGATTTCACCTAAGCATAAATTGTAGCGAATAGTATCATTGAATAAATAAGGAGTTTGATTGACATAGAGTAGATATTTACGAATAGCAGAATAACTCAGGTCTCTCTCTTCAACCTGATTTAACTTCAAACTGCCAGAATAATTAGGAATTTGTCCTGAGATAATCTTCATAAAAGTACTTTTTCCACTACCTGACTCTCCATAGATACCAATTTTCTGTCCAGCAGTGATGGTAAAAGTCAATGGTTGTCTAAAAACCTTCTTTTGATCAAATTGCATTTGTAAATCTGTTACTTCTAAAGAAGAAAAATATTCATCCAGTAATTCTTTTCCTTGCTTTTTAATTTCATGCTGATCATCTAAATGATATTTAGCAAAAACAGGATTTAGGGATGTCATCTCAGTCCAAATAGGAGCTATTACTGCTAATGAGTTAAAAACGTTATAAGAAAGATTACCTGAAGAAGCTATAACTCCAATTGAGATGACGTGGGTAAATGCTAAAAACCCTGTCCAAGCCTGAATTCCTAATTGTCCGAAAATGTTTGATAAACCTGCAATGTTATTGGCAATCGCTTGATATCTCGCTTGTTTAACCTTTTTCTTAATCACAACCTCGACAGCAGATAAAATTCGGCTTTCTAACTGCCTCTCAACACCAAAGATAGAAAATGTAGTGAAGCCACGTAAGGCATCTGTAATTCTATTAAGCAGATGTTCATTTGCTTTAGTTGTCAAAAGACTGGCTCTTGCTAGTTTTTGATGAATAAATTGCGGCAAAACTACGGTCAACAATGATGCTATTAAAACCAACGGAATAAAGGTCCACGAAAATTTAACTAGAGCTATTAAAGAAAATAATGGATCAGTAATAATTTGAATTGCTTGCAACAGATTAGAGAATCCATTTGCTTCAATTGTATTCATATCATTTGTCAGCCAGGAAGCATACACACCGGTATCAGCCTTGCTATACTCTTGTATTGTTTTTCTTGATAGCCTTTTAATAATATCTCTTCTTAAGTCTCGACTAAGATACTGAACTGCCTTCACTCTTTGGATCTCCAGCACAATCAGAAAAACTGAAAGAATGGTAAAAACACCTACATCACAAGCAACCCACTGGAAAAATGATTGCATTCTTAAGGCAATTAACTCATTAAAAATCTGTACATTAATCAGAGCATGAACAACTCGCAAAGCTGAAGCAATGATAGTCAAGATCACTACTTGTACGACAATTTTAGGTTCTCTTTTCAAATATCTAACTAAGTATTTCATCTTTTTCACCTCTGTGAATATTATTGATTCCAGAAATGAAAAAGACTTTCAATTGTAGTAATCGAAAGTCTATTGTCGTATACGCATATTTAAAGCTGAGGCAAATTCTTAACGAAATCTTCCCAACCGGCATTTTTTAAGACAGCAAAGATTTGTCTACTAGTCTGTGAATCATGACTGAAAATGGCTTCATAATAATTAGCCAAGATTTTTATTAGCAATACTTGCTTACTTGCGGGAATTTTCTTTAAATAAAGTAGAGGTCTACTAATTAATTCTTTCTGATCGAATTCATAACAAATATCTAAGTAATTGACACAAATAGCTCCAATTATTTCCTGCAGATTAACCGCTAATTTATCGGGTTCAGGATATTTTCCTAGAATGCTATTAATCAAGAAAGACAACTCATCTAGATCATAAACACGCATGGTTTCGCGAAAAATCTGTAAAGCCTTGGCATCCCATTCATTATATTGAAAAACAAAATTCTTTAAGTTCTTTATTAAGTCCTTCGGAATCTTATCAGCCTTGACTAAATAAACTTCAAGAGTCAAATGTAATTGTAATAAATAATATTCTTTCTGCCTTGAATCAGGTAGAAAAAGAATTTTCTTTTTTAAGCTTATTAATCGATTCTTATCTTCATGTTGGTAAGCTTGATTAATTTCTTGCAAATAATCTTCTTGCATAAGATTATTCGATTTCAAATGTCCAAAAAATTCTGTGTAATTTATATCGTTAGCATTTAGAATTGCCAACAGCTCATCTGCTCCAATATCATGGACTCCTCTTTCTACTTTAGAATAAAAGGACGGTGAAACAATACCTGCTGCCATCTCGGTTTGAGTTAATCCTAAGGTTTTTCTCGTATCTTTTAACGCTTGTCCAATAGTCATTCAATTCACCTCTACTTATGCTTATATACATAATATTACTTAATAAAATTTTAATAATCAATCAATTTTATGGTATGTTACACTCAATACATATATCTAATTGGAGTTGTTGTGAATGTTAGAAAAGAAAACTTACCTATTATCTCGTGCCACCATGCTTTTATCCAATTCTCTCTTTGGCATGATCATCATCTGGTGGCTGCAAACTCAAACGGGCAAATCATCCTTAGTCGGTTTGACTAACGCGATTTTCTCAATTACCGCTGCCTTATCAATCTTCTACGGTCCAATTATTGATAAGCATTCCTTCAAGAGAACCAGTCAAACATCTCTACTAGTTCAAACTATTTTGCTATTTCTTTTAACGGCAGTAATGTTCTGGCTGAGTCATGACATAGTACTAACGATTTTAATTTCAGCTGTTCTTTCCATGTGCGATGAATTCTTCAGTCCGGCCGATCATCAATCCTTAAAGAAAGCGTCCCTTCTAAAAAAGATTTAAACAGCTTAATTTCAAAGTTGAGTATGATTGATCAAGTTGTGAATATCGCTGGTACTGCCCTTTCAGGTGTTTTATTGAGTCTTTTAATCGCTGGCCAATCGATGCTGGTTTGTAGCTGTTTAAGTCTGATTAGTGTCTTCTTCCTGTACGTTGCTTTAAGAAAAATTCCATCGACGAAGCCTCAAGCAAAAGATACCGATAATGAAACTAACAATTATCGCGCAAAAGTGTTCAGCGGCTTAAAGTATATTCGCCAAAATAGATTTCTTAAATACTACTTTTGGTCATCTATCTGCTATTCTTTTGTTTCACCGGCAGTAATTATTCTCTTACCCAAACTTGCTGAAAAGTTGGGCTCTGCTGGATTATAATCTTTGCTTTGTTGGTGACTTTATTTTAGGAGCGCTCATCTCGGGCAAACTAACTCCTAAAGCTAAGACGATCTCCTACACCTGGATGCTTAGTACCATTCCTTTATTAATGATAATCTTCTTCCTGTCTAATTGGCTTGCATTAAGTGTGCTCATCGCCTTGTTTGGTTTTCTAACTAGTTTTCAAAATATTCTGTCAGAATCAATGATTCAGATTACTACGGAAGATGCATATTTAGGACGTGTGCTAACCACGATTCGCACTAGTACTTCAATTGGTGGTCCAATCAGCTCCGTAGTTGCTGGGATCATGCTCGATCATTCAGGCGATCAGATTTTAATTATTCTTTGCGCAGTATTCATCTTCATTGGTGGAATCAACATGCTATTTGCAAAAGAAGCGGCAAACTAAGCCGCTCTTTTCTTTTACACCAAATTGCCTTATAATGAGACCATATTTAATGAAAGAGAAAGAATATGAAGAAGTCTATTATTTTAACTAGCATTTTTGCAGCATTACTTTTGACGGGATGCAATAAACAGACGGCAAAATCAAATTCAAGTTCACAATCATCAAGTAGTTCAAAAATTGTACGTCATGAGACTAAATCATCTAGTGAAGCTCCTCGCATTAATATTCATAAAAAATATAAGGGCTTTAAACTTGCGACTGTACCTAGCCAGTACCGTGGTACCTGGTATCGCGGCGATCCTTATTCTAAAAAGGCTAGAAAACTCGTGATTACTGAGCATACGGTTAACGGCAATGTCACTTATCAGAAAATCGATCCAAATTTAAAATTGAATCGTCACTCTGAAAAACAAAATAAAAAATACTCTGGCAATATTGTTCTAATTGATACTCAAGGTAATTCGTTAAAAGTGCGCGGCTTCTTGGATCTGGTGAACTTGGATTATCAGCCTGGTCAATTTAAGAATCATGATTGTCTCTTCTTAAGCTACGGGACCGATCCTAGTGTCGTCAACGGTGCGATTTTCAAAGATAAAAGTGTTGCGCTTAAGTATAGAAAGTATGATTTCACTAAGGTAAAGAAATAGTAAATGTAAAAAAGCATTCATCAGACTTGCTAATGAATGCTTGAAATCAGCTATTATTCTTTCTATGTTTGCGGCTTTGCACAATGATGATAATATCCCAAATGACTAATACTAAGGTGTAAATCATCATGAATATCTTTACACCTACTGCTTGGCTATGCCAAAACAAATCTAGTGCTAACCAGATCAAAGTTATTACAGCCCAAATTATTCTATATAATTCAGGTTTCTCTCTCATCTTAACTCACGCTCCCTGCTATGTACTTCTTTATTTTCTACCTTTAATTTACCCCCATGTAAGCATTTACAAATGATACGTACTTTTTCTTTTGAGTTAATAAAATAAAGGTTAGAAAGAACTCCATCTACATCATGTAGACGGAGTTCTTATTTTTATATCTTATTTCTTCAAGGCAGCAGCTTGTGCTTCTTCTGGAGTGTTAGATGGAGTGATTTTAACACTATTTTCAACAAATTTAACATCGCTGGCTTTGACATAATTGTCAGCTTTGAGTGGCATATAATCTTTTGTGTATTGACCGTTATTTGATAAACGTAT
The DNA here is from genome assembly GCF_002554115.1 of Lactobacillus sp. UMNPBX4. Taxonomy (NCBI): domain Bacteria; kingdom Bacillati; phylum Bacillota; class Bacilli; order Lactobacillales; family Lactobacillaceae; genus Lactobacillus; species Lactobacillus sp. UMNPBX4. The sequence goes on along the minus strand of NZ_PCZF01000041.1, from coordinate 2,579 downwards.
TACATTTTGCCAATAACGGACTGGTGCTAAATGATAAAATTCTTCTGCTTTATTTTCACTTGGTACCCAAATATATAATAACTTATCTACTTTCCACTCTTCAGAATTCTTTGCAAGCTTTATATTTTGAGGAGTTCCATTTGTATTATATAGATCTGTGGCCTTGGTAAATCTAATGAGTGAATACCTATTTGCTAAAGTATAGTTATGAACTGGCATCTTTTTGGCAGCATTGACAAATAAATTAAGAATCCAGTAATCAGTACCTTTAATGTGGTAAATTGCTTGTTCCCAATCATCATCGCCGTCCTCACCAGTACCTGCTCGAATGCCTTGTTCTAAGTAGTCTACCGTAAACTTTTCACCATTCTTTGCATATTTGCCGGAAGGTTGAACTTTGTCTTTACCAGGTACTTCAACGAGAAGAGGGATACCGTTCCGTAATACGGTTACTGTTGTTTCATCCTTACTCATTGGTGGAACACTATTTGAAGACGTATTGTTAGTATTAGTGGTTGGCTTGGTGTTAGTAGTAACCGTTGTTGGTCCTTGAACAGTATTTACTTTAATAACAGGTCCCAAATTGTATGACTTAATATATTGTTTTCTTGGTCCAGCGATGCGGAAGTAACGCTTACCATTCTTGAACTTGTAAGAACCACCATAAGTAGTGACTGTTTCGCCCTTATAGAGCTTCCAACGATTCATGTAAGAGGTTCTGCCATTTGAAGACTTATAGATATAGGCATTATGAGTGATTTTCCGAGTTACACCGTCAATATTAGTAGCTTTTAAATATTGATCTTTGCCGCTTACCTTGTAGTAAAGTGTACCGTCTATTTTAACAGGATTGCTTTCTACTGTTACATATTGATAGGAGTAGTATTTCTTACCAGTACTATTACCATTCTTGTCGTAAGCGATAGCAGTATGCATTACCGCCCTGTTTGTTGCAGCTTGTACTGTATGAGCACTAGTTGTGGCACTCATAAGAGGTGCGATTCCCATTAAGGCAGCTGTAGAAATTAATGCGAGTTTATTTAGTTTCATAAAAATTCACTCCAATTCTTAAAATTATTGGATTGTTACGTATGTTTTTTACACCTTCATTTTACCCCCCCGAAATGAAAATCAAGTGGGAAAGAATAAATTACAAATATCTAAACTGTACTTCTTCTGTTGTATTAGAAACAGTTATTGTACTGTATTGATTTCTGCTTTGACTTTGTTTTTTATCCCCATCTTGATGGCAACGAACAAGATAATAACTTCAATTGCAATCAAAGTAAATAATGCGTATTTTACACTAACAAAACCAGATATTGAAGTCATATTTGTAGTAAAAATTGGTGCTACAGCCATCAAGATAGTATTCAATAAACCAACAGATGAAGCTAAAATCTTATGTTCAATTGTGTTAACTAACCATTGTTGCATCTTAATTGAGGCAATACTTGCAGTTGCTGCTAACAAGAAGTAAACAGCTAAAACGGCATAGATATTAGCCAATATAGTCGCAACGGTCGTAGCAAAACTCAAAATAATAGCAAGAATAGTGATGGTAAATACTAAAGCTTTTTTGAATAATTGTGGCCCAAACATACTGCCTAAAATAGCGCCAACACTTACCACTACACCCATTACAGCAATAGTAAAGCTGTAGCTAGTGATGATCATTGTAGATTTATTTCCTGCAATCATAATTGGAATTAATGATCCAAGAGCAGTTAAAATACCATTAAGCAAAGCAATCACGAAGATAACAGTTAACAAACCTTGTGCCTTCTTCATTTGTTTGTATGATGACTTCATGGTGGCGAAAAACTTCTGATCATTAACTTCTTGTGCTTCAAGTGGCTTTTGATCTTTTCTATGCTTTAAACCAACACTTAAAAATAGAAGTCCAGCTACCATGAAAGTAATAGCATTAATGAAAGCCAAGTTAGCAAAGGACAAGAAAAGCAACAACCCTGAACCGACAAATTGTGCAATAGTATTGATTACTTCACTCACGCCGTTGGTAAAACCTTCAGCTTCACCAAATTCTTCTTTTCCGATAATGTCGATAATTAATGGAACGATCAATCCAGTAGAGTAAGCACCAAACGTATCAGATAAAAAATTAATAATGACAACTATAATAACTAAATTCCATTGAGAAACATTGCTGACAAAGAGCAAGCCTACTATACCGTAAAGAACAAATCGAACTACGGCCATTAAGAAGATGCTTTTGAACTTATTTCTAGTTTTATCAGCTAAGAAACCTCCAAAAATATCAAATAGTCTTGGAATAGATTCTGAAATAGCGATCAATGATAAAGCCAATGAATAGTTGTGCAATTTACTTGCGTAAGTCATGAATGCTAAGTAAAAGAATACATCCCCAGCAGTAGATAAAAAACTGGCAACTGAAAATCTTCTGTAATCCTTATTTTTCAAAAATACATTCATAATGTTTAACCCCTTTTTCTTTGTCTCATTTGTTGTTGCAATTATAATAAAGTGAAAAAGAGATTAATTTCGAAAATTGCAATTTCAAATTGAACACTTTTGAAAATTAAATTCTGTATATTGAA
>NZ_PCZF01000040.1:0-14456 GCF_002554115.1 Lactobacillus sp. UMNPBX4 | reverse complement strand
ACGCCGAAAGTAGTTGGTGGGCAACTGCCTGCGAGGAAAGGAAGCTGCCGTGCTCTTTTTTAATATTCCGGCTTAGCTCAGTTGGTAGAGCGCTTGACTGTTAATCAAGATGTCGTCAGTTCGAGTCTGACAGCCGGAGTACTCTTGTATGGAGTGTTGTCCGAGTGGCTTAAGGAGCATGATTGGAAATCATGTATACGGGCTTATACCTGTATCGAGGGTTCAAATCCCTCACACTCCGTAGATAAATGAAGAAAAGAGATCATATTCGTTATGATCTCTTTTTTCTTACCTTTTTTCTTACCTTATAATAAGTAGCAAGAAGGTATTAAAATGAAAAATAAAAAGAAAGTTCTGTTTTCTTCTCTACTGGTAGTATTTTTATTATTCTTTCTATCAGCCTGTTCAACTAAAAAAGAGGAAAATACTCAGAAACATCAAGTCGACATTGTCACATCAACTAATATTTATGCCAATATTGCCAAAAATATCGTGGGTAAGCACGGTAAAGTCGAGGCAATTATCAATCATGGCGATACCGATCCCCATGATTTTGAGCCTACTACTGGCTCCGCTAAAGAAGTAGCCAATGCCAATATCGTTATTGCAAATGGTTTGGGATATGACAGCTGGATGACTAATTTGGCTAATGCAAATGATATTCATGTTACTAAAGTAGGAGAGCAGCTTATGGGACTAAAACAGGGCGACAATCCTCATATTTGGTATAACCTGAATATGCTACAAAAATACGTGGCCTACCTTGTTAAAAAAGCTAGTCAAATTGATCCTAAGCATACATCTTATTTTAAAACTAATGCCAAAATTTATTTGAATAAAATAGATACGATAAAGAAATTGGCCGACAAAATAAATGGAAGAAAGGCGAAGCCAGTTTATGTGAGTGAGCCGGTATTTGATTATGCCTTAGAGCGGTGCCATTTTAAAATTGGTAATCCAGCTTTTGAAGAGGCTGTAGAAAATGAAACTGATCCAAACGCTAAGGTTGTACACGAAATGCAAATGGGTATCAAACAGAGAAAAATTGCTTTCTTCGTTAATAATGTCCAAGCATCAAGCAGTACCGTTAATAATATGGTAAGCTTAGCTAAGCACTCAAACGTGCCAGTACTTGATGTACGTGAGACGATGCCTAATGGTGTTAGCTACTATCAATGGATGAAAAACAATTATCAAAAATTATTTCAAATTTTTTCAAAATAACCCTTGCATAAATTAAGGATGTCTAGTAATATAATAAGCGTTGTGATTGAGATGTCACTCAGATAACTAAAAAATGAAAAAGTTAAAAAAGTTCTTGACTTTTAAAATTGATTTAGTTATTATAATAAAGTACTCTTGATTAAGAGATATGACCCGTTGGTCAAGTGGTTAAGACACGGCCCTTTCACGGCCGTAACATGGGTTCAAATCCCGTACGGGTCACTTATGGAGGATTAGCTCAGCTGGGAGAGCATCTGCCTTACAAGCAGGAGGTCACAGGTTCGAGCCCTGTATCCTCCATTGTTCGGGACTACCGCGGAGACGGTAGTTCTTTTTTTATGCAAAAAGAACGAACAAAATAATTTTATCGGTTCAAGTCCTGAAAGGATTCACTATTAACAGTGAAGATGCCTTGTAACCGAATAGCTAATGTCTATATAGGGGGACTATTATGGAAAGACGTTTGTTTACTTCAGAATCAGTTTCTGAAGGACACCCAGATAAGGTTGCTGATCAAATTTCAGATGCTATTCTGGATGCAATGTTGGAAAAAGATCCTAATTCACATGTAGCATGTGAAACGATTGTAACTACAGGTATGGTTTTTGTCTTCGGAGAAATTTCAACTAGTGCTTATGTTGATATTCAAGACGTAGTACGTAAGACCATCTTGAGAATTGGTTATGATCGTCCTGAATTAGGTTTTGATGGCAATAACTGTGCCGTCATGGTGGATATTGATGAGCAATCACCTGATATTGCGGGTGGTGTAGATCATTCACTTGAAACTAGAGAAAATGAGTCTGATCAAGACGAATTGGATCAAATTGGTGCGGGTGACCAAGGTTTGATGTTTGGTTTTGCTATTAAGGAAACACCAGAATTAATGCCTTTGCCAATCTCACTTGCTCATCGCTTAATGAGACGTGTTGCCTCATTGAGAAAGGATCATACTCTAGAATGGCTTCGTCCAGATGCTAAGGCACAAGTTACAGTTGAATACGATGAGAACAAGAATCCACTTCGTGTTGATACTGTAGTTATTTCTACTCAAACTGATGCAGAAGTATCTAATGACGAAATTCGTCGAGCAATGATCGATTTAGTAATTAAAGAAGTTATTCCAGCTCGCTACTTGGATGAAAAGACCAAGTTCTTGATTAACCCATCTGGACGCTTCGTTATTGGTGGACCAAAGGGTGACTCTGGTTTAACTGGACGTAAGATCATCGTTGATACTTATGGTGGTTATGCTCGTCATGGTGGTGGTGCCTTCTCAGGTAAAGACCCAACAAAGGTTGACCGTAGTGCTAGTTATGCAGCTCGCTATATTGCTAAAAATATCGTGGCAGCTGGTCTTGCATATCGCTGTGAAGTACAATTAGCCTACGCAATCGGTGTGGCTCACCCAGTATCAATTATGATTGATACAGCTGGTACCGGTAAGGTGGATGATGATCTTTTGACTGAAGCAGTTCGTCATGTCTTTGATCTTCGTCCAGCAGGTATCATCAAGATGCTTGATTTGCGTCGTCCTATTTATGAACAAACTGCCGCATATGGTCACTTCGGCAGAACAGATGTCGATTTACCGTGGGAAAAGACCGATAAAACTCAAGATTTACTTGATTACATCAAAAACAATAAATAATAAAAAGAGGGAGTAAAAATGAAAAAAACAAACGTGTCACTAGTCACGCTTGCGATTTTTATGACTACTTTTATGTCTGGTGTTGAAGGAACGATTGTTTCTACTGCGATGCCAACCATAGTTTCTGATCTGAATGGATTGGAAATTATGAATTGGGTTGTATCAATTTTTCTTTTGATGACGGCTGTGTCAACTCCTTTATATGGAAAACTGGCAGATAGCATTGGGCGAAAGCCAGTTTTTTTATTTGGGATTGCACTCTTTGTCATTGGATCGTCATTGTGTGGCTTAGCTCAGAATATGATTGAATTAATTGTATTTAGAGCAATTCAAGGATTAGGTTCAGGAGCAGTTCAACCGGTGGCTATTACGCTGATTGCGGATTTATATACTTTGCAAAAACGGGCAAAACTGTTAGGACTCAATTCTGGCTTTTGGGGAGTAGCCTCAGTAATTGCACCACTATTAGGTGGTTTTATTGTTCAACATCTGTCTTGGCACTGGGTTTTTTATATTAATGTTCCGATCGGAATTATCGCCTTTTTGCTGGTTATTTTCTATTTAAAAGAACCAAAGCACAATGCCAAATCAAAGTTGGACTTGCAAGGTACAACTTGGTTGGTAATTTTACTGCTAGCTTTGATGTTCTTCTTACAGGATCTTGGCGAAAACACCAATATTGCAATAATGGCTATTTTAGCTCTTTTAATTGTGGTATCGGTAATTGCCTTCTTTAAGGCAGAAAAGCGCGCTAAGGACCCAATAATGCCGTTATCAATGCTGAAAAATAGAGAGTTCCTGGCAATCAATCTAATTACTCTACTTATCTGTGGGGTAGTTATTGGCTTTGAATTCTATATTCCAACTTGGATGCAGGGAATTAACGGAACTAACGCCTCGCTTGCTGGTTTTGCCGTTACACCAAGTTCTTTAATGTGGATTGTAGGTTCGTTTATTCTAGGCTGGATGCTTGGCCGCTGGGGTATTAAGCGGACTTATGATTATATGTTAGGCGTATTGGTGATCACAGATTTGGTATTGCTTTTAGTACCAATTTACACACCATTCTGGGTATTCTGTATTGTCGCAGCCTTTAACGGTACCGCATTTGGGGTTATTACAACGGCATCTCAGGTTCATTCTCAAGTGCTAGTATCTAAGTCTGACATTGGGGTAGCAACTTCATTTAATACTTTGATGAAATATTTGGGTCAAACTATGATGATTTCAATCTACGGTATTGCCTTTAATACGGCGGTAGCTCATGGTTTAGCTAAGCACCCTGGATTGACTCAAGGGATGATGAATAAAATCGTTTCTGCGGAAAATGCCAAGACGCTAGCAGCCAATACGATTCCACAGTTGCGTCAAGTTCTTTTGGGTGGATTAAAAGCCGTATATTTTGTTTCATTAATCGTGATAATTGTTTCCATCGTTTTGAACCGAACATATCGTGATCAAAAAATTAATACCAAATAAAAAATCCAGATGCATCTTTAATGCGTCTGGATTTTTGTTTTAAAAGCTGCGTTTCAACAATTGTTGCGGCATTTTCTTAAGTAATGTTGTTGCACTATTATTTGGAAAAATAGCTAAACAGTCAACCGCTTTTTGGGCATAATCTTGAGCGAGTTTCCTACTTTTCTCAATAACGGAACTATTAACGAGAATTTCTTGAATCAGTTGCATATCTGAAACGGACATTTCGCGTTTTTTATTTAAAATAGGCAACAGCTTTTGTCTTAACTCGGGCTGATCAAGTGCAAGCAAAAGTGGCAAGGAATAAACACCGGTAGCTAAATCTTCTAAAGTAGGCTTATTGAGTTTGTCGCTGCCTGTGTAGTCTAATAAATCATCTACAATTTGAAATGCGATTCCTAGATTTTCTCCAAAATTGGCTAAAGCTTCACTTTCTTCGGCATTCCCACCCGCAAAATGTGCACCTTCTTCAGCTGCTAAACGGAAGAGGGCGGCGGTTTTACCTTTGATATCGTTTAGATAATCCGTAAAGGTCTGCTCTAAGTTAAAGCGTTCAGCCATTTGACCGAGTTCTCCATTTAAAATATGGCTCATAGTTTGCGCGTTGCGCACCAGATACTCGTGTTCTGCAGTTGTATCCAGCATTAAATCAAAAAAGTTGGTGAATAATAAATCACCAGCGTACACAGCGACATCTTTGCCAAACTCTGCTTGAATGCTGATATTGCCTCTACGCAGATCAGAATCATCGATGATATCATCATGAATCAAAGTTGCCATATGCAAAATTTCGATAGATGAAGCTAAATTAATAGTTTGTTGATTAACTTTTCCGACTACATGTGCTGCTAATAATAAAAGGCTGGGGCGCAGATATTTGCCACCGTTGTCGGCCATTGTTAATAAAGCAGTCTGTAAACTCTGATGAGGAGTTTGAATGGTGTGCTGAATCAAAGCATCGACTTCAGCTAATTCATCAGCAATAAGTGGATATTTTTTCCAAGGCTTAAAATTTTTCATAAATCGTTTCCTTAAACTAATAAAATTATTATCGTTTAATTGATTTGTTCAAATAGTTACATTACTTATTATTACGCAGATTGTGAATCTAACCAACAAAAAAACTAGTGAAAATTAAATTCACTAGTCTTTTTGTTTATTTTCGCGATTTTTCTAACATTTTTGGTTCAATGTAAAAGTGGTATAAGAATGAATAACCAAGTAAAACAAAGGTAATTCCTTCAATCCAACCTCCAAAGACATCAGATGGATAATGCACATGGACGAATATTCTTGTGTAGCCGATCAAGATCGGGAACAACGCCCAAATGATAATTAATAGAGTTTTCCAGAATTTGCTTTTAATTAATAAAATTGTCAAGATAATTAAAACTCCAAATAATGCGGCACTACCAACTGAGTGACCTGATGGAAAACTGTAGCCATCGGCATAAACTAAATGGTGAACGGTTGGACGTTGGCGCTCAACTGCGTGTTTGATAATCCAGTTATAACCGTTGGCACAGATCATGACGCCTGCTGTGAACCAAGCATAAGCATATTGTTTAAACGTAATTAAAAGAATAAATAAGATAATTGTTTCTATCGTAATCGTGCTGGTATTGCCTAAATTGGTAAAAGTTTTTGCAAAAGCGACATTTGTCGGATTATTATTGCAGACAATGCTGATGACTGCATTGTCGAAACTGTGGATAAACGGTGAACCAGATGAAACAAGCATCGCCCACGCTGCGTAGATGACCACAAAGATTATCCCTGGAACCAGAGTATCTCTTGGTGGATTTTTTGTATTAATCAAAAAAAGTCTCCCCTTGTAATTTTTAGCATTTGTGGTAAATTATAATCATTATCTATAAGAAAATAAAGGTCAGGAAGTAGTAACAAGGATATTTTTTCAGAGAGAGACTGGTTGCTGTGAAGTCTTAGAATGGAATTGTGAACTTGTCCTGGTATTGAAACCTATCGTTGCCATCCGCGTTAAGGAGCGATTAAGGGTCACATTTTTGATGTGGAACTTAGGTGGTACCGCGATTATTTCGTCCTATGATTGATAGAATCATAGGACTTTTTTGTTAGAGAGGAAAAATATGTATAATCACAAAGTTGTCGAAAAGAAATGGCAAGATTATTGGGCAAAGCATGATACCTTCAAGACAGGTACAGATCCCAAGAAGAAAAATTATTATGCATTGGACATGTTCCCATTCCCATCTGGTAAGGGACTTCACGTAGGTCATCCAGAAGGATATACTGCAACCGATATTGTCTCACGTATGAAGCGTGCACAAGGCTATAATGTGCTTCACCCAATGGGTTGGGATGCATTTGGTCTTCCAACAGAACAATATGCTTTAAAGACTGGTGAAGATCCAGCAGTTGTTACTAAAAACAATATTGCCAACTTTAAGCGTCAACTTAACAAGTTAGGCTTTTCATACGACTGGGATCGTGAAATTACTACTAGTGATCCTAACTACTACAAGTGGACTCAATGGGTCTTTGAACAAATGTATAAGAAGGGCCTTGCTTATGAAGCTGAAGTTCCAGTTAACTGGTCACCAGACCTTGGTACTGTTGTAGCTAACGAAGAAGTTATTGATGGTAAAACTGAACGTGGTGGTTACCCAGTATACCGTCGTAATATGCGTCAATGGATGCTTAAGATGACTGCTTATGCCGACCGTTTGCTTGAAGATTTGGACGGCTTGGATTGGCCAGAACCAGTTAAGGAAATGCAAAGAAACTGGATTGGCCGTTCAGTTGGTGCTCAAGTAACCTTCAAGATTAAGGGCAGCGACAAGACCTTCGATATCTTTACTACTCGTCCTGATACTTTATTCGGTTGTTCATATACTGTTCTTGCTCCAGAAAACAAGTTGGTACAAGAAATTACTACTGATGCACACAGAGACGAAGTTAATGCCTACATCAAGAAGATTGAATCAAAATCAGACCTTGAAAGAACTGACTTGAACAAGGACAAGACTGGTGTATTTACTGGTGCTTACGCAATTAACCCAGTTAATGGCAAGGAAGTTCCGATTTGGATTTCAGATTACGTATTGGCAAGTTACGGTACTGGTGCGGTTATGGCAGTTCCAGCTCACGATGATCGTGACTATGATTTTGCTAAAAAGTTTGATTTGCCAATTAATCAAGTACTTGAAGGTGGCAACTTATCTAAGGCTGCCTTCACTGAAGATGGTCCACACATTAACTCAGAATTCTTGAATGGTTTGGACATCAAGGATGCCAAGAAGAAGATGGTTGACTGGCTTGAAGAACACAACTGCGGTGAAAAGAAAGTTAACTACAAGCTTCGTGACTGGGACTTCAGTCGTCAACGTTACTGGGGTGAACCAATTCCAGTTATCCACTGGGAAGACGGTACTACTTCACTTGTTCCAGAGGATCAACTTCCACTTCGTTTACCACATGCAACTGATATCAAGCCATCCGGTACTCCAGAAAGTCCATTAGCTAACTTAACTGACTGGGTAAACGTAGTTGATGAAAATGGTCGAAAAGGTAAGCGTGAAACCAACACTATGCCTAACTGGGCTGGTTCAAGTTGGTACTACTTACGTTATGTTGATCCACACAATGATAAAGAATTAGCTGATTACGACTTATTGAAGCAATGGCTTCCAGTTGACCTTTACATCGGTGGTGCAGAACATGCAGTTCGTCACCTTCTTTACGCTAGATTCTGGCACAAGGTTCTTTACGACTTGGGTGTTGTTCCAACCAAGGAACCATTCCAACGTTTGTACAACCAAGGCTTAATCTTGAAGAACCACGAAAAGATGTCTAAGTCAAAGGGTAACGTAGTTAACCCAGATGAAGTGATCGATGAATACGGTGCAGATTCACTTAGAATGTACGAAATGTTCATGGGACCACTTGATGCTTCAATTGACTGGGATGACAATGGTCCAGCATCAACTAAGAAGTTCTTAGATCGTGTATGGCGTTTGTTTGTTAACGACCTTGACCTTAAGGCAATTCCACAAGAAAGAATTGTGGATAAAAACGATGGTGAACTCGACAAGGTTTATGCAGAAACTGTTAAGAAGGTTACTGAAGACTTTGACGCTCTTCACTTCAACACCGCTATTTCTCAAATGATGGTCTTCATCAATGCTGCGCAAAAGGCTAAGAGTATTCCACGTGAATACGCAGAAGGATTTGTTAAGCTTTTGGCTCCAGTTGCTCCACACATGATGGAAGAAATCTGGCAAGTATTTGGTCATGATGAATCAATTACTTATGCTAAGTGGCCAACTTATGATCCAGCTAAGTTAGTTGAATCAACTGTGGAAATTATGGTTCAAGTTAACGGTAAGCTTCGTGGTAAGTTCCAAGCAGCTAAGGATGCAGATCGTGATGCTGTTCAAAAAGAAGCTATGGCTTTACCACACGTACAAAAATTCTTGGAAGGTAAGGACGTTAAGAAGGTTATCGTTGTACCTAACAAGATTGTTAATATCGTTGCTAAATAAGTTAAGTTTTTCCTAAAAGCTTTATGAAGTTGAGCTTTATGAAGCAAATTGAGTGACAATTAATTAGTTAATACTTTTTATTAGGAAAAATTGATGGAAGAAGAAAATAATTTAGATAGCAAAGATACACAAAGCACATTTTTAAAGGGCTCTGCCTGGATGACCTTTGGGTCGATTGCTTCTAGAATCTTAGGTGCGTTGTATATTATTCCTTGGTATGCCTGGATGGGTGACTATGGGAATATTGCCAATGCCTTAACTGCGCGAAGTTATAATATTTATACGATATTTATTCTAATTTCGACGGCCGGAATTCCGGGAGCGATTGCCAAACAGGTGGCTAAGTATAATGCCTTAAATGAATATGGAATTGGGCGAAAATTATTCCATAAAGGGTTAATTTTAATGGCCTTCTTGGGAGTAATTTCTGCTGCGATCATGTATTTTGCCTCACCGCTACTGGCATCTAACGGTAGTCAAAGCGATCCAAGACAAATTGCAGTTATGCGTAGTTTGTCTTATGCGATTTTGATTATTCCGATCTTGAGTATCATGCGTGGGTACTTCCAAGGGTATGCGGACATGATGCCAAGTGCGATGTCACAGTTTGTGGAGCAATTTGCTCGAGTAGTTTGGATGCTTTTAACGGCATTTGTAATCATGCAAGTGCAGCACGGCTCTTATGTTCATGCCGTTATCCAGTCAAACTTGGCTGCCGCAATTGGTGCCGCATTTGGGATTGGCCTGTTAGTTTGGTTCTTGTTTTCACGGCGAAAACAATTAGATAATTTGGTTGCTAATTCGAATAATCGGTTAAAAGTTTCCACAACCGAACTATTTGCGGAAATTATTGAACAGGCAATTCCATTTATTATTATCGATTCAGGAATAACTTTATTCTCATTAGTAGACCAATATACATTCCACCCAATGATTGCAGGGCTGGTTCATGCAAGTTCAGATACAATTGAAGATTGGTATGCATTATTTGGTCTTAATGCCAATAAGTTGATCATGATTATCGTGTCTTTGGCAAGTGCAATGGCAGTGACAGCGATTCCGCTTTTGTCAGCTGCACATACTAGAGGCGATTTTAAGAGCATCTCTAAGCAAATTGCTAATACGATGGACTTGTTCTTGTTCGTGATGATTCCTGCTGCATTCGGAATGGCCGCTATTAGTAAACCGATTTATACGGTTTTCTATGGCCCAGATCCATTAGGTAGCAATGTTTTATACTTGTCATCATTTACTGCAATCAGTTTAGGACTTTTTACAGTATTGATGGCGGTTTTGCAAGGTTTGTCAGAAAATGGATTGGCAATAAAATATTTAGTTTTAGGTTTAATCCTGAAGGGCATTTTGCAATATCCGATGATCTTTTTGTTCAAGATTTATGGACCGTTAGTTGCAACCAACTTAGGCTTATTGGTGATTGTTCTGTTGTCATTGAAGCACTTAGAAGTACAGTATGACTTTAATTTGAATAGAACAAGCCGCCGCTTGGTTGGTATTACCGCATTTTCGATAGGGATGTTCCTAATTGTTAAATTAGTTGAGATGGGCTTAGGCAAGTTCTTAAACCCAGATCATAGAATATCTGCCTTGATTCTGGTAATTTTATCAGTAGTCGTGGGAATTGTCTTTTATGGCTTAGCCACAATAAAGACAGATTTAGCCCAAAAAGTTATGGGTAGCAAAATTGAACGAATTTTAGTTAAATTGCATATTCATAGTTAATGAAAGAAGAACGATGATTGATTTCATCGTTCTTTTTGTGTTTGGAGTTAAAACACTGGGGAAGGGATGCAAGTAGGTAATAAAAAAGGAACGAGCAAAACTCGTTCCTTTTTTCATGGTATTCATCATGTAAGAATTATTTATTTGTTTTGATCTAAAAGAATTAGTCCTTTACAACGTCCTTAATGTTCAACCATTGGCTTTTGTTAATCTTAACGATCTTCTTGCCATTAGTCTTCTTAACTGCTTTAGCAGTGAAAGTTGAACCCATTGAAACTTTCTTAGCAGTCTTCTTACCGTTAGCGTTTAAAACGTCAACCTTTTGGTTCTTAGTGTCCTTAACAACAACGAAGATCTTGTCGCCTTTCTTGATTGAAGGGTTAGTAGGAGCAACTTCTGAAACACCTAACTTTGGAGCAGTGAAGCTAGCAGCTTGAGCAGCACCAGAACCAATACCCATGAAACTAATTGAAGCAACTACAACTGAAACAACTTTAACAATTTTCTTTGAGTCTAACATAATGAATACCTCTATTTTCTAAATCACTTTAACTTGTTGGAACTTTTCGTTCCCTCATTCCTTACATTTTTATTATATAACATTCGTTATATAATGCAAGGGCAAAATAAAACTTTTTTTAAAAAGAAAATAGATGGTGCAAAAGCTTGCTATAATAACTTTTATGCTAAGTTTTGACTAGAAAAATCGCAAAAATAAAAAAAATTTTGTTATAAAAAATCCAGATGCCTATTAGAACATCTGGATTTAAATTTTTGAGGCTTAAGTAGTCAAATATTTATTCATGGTGATCGATCAATCTTCTATTGAGATTAATATTAGTTTATTAATGCATTTATATTAGATTATAGTATGTCTTTTTTATTCTATATAAATAGACAAATGAACGTCTTTTTGATTATAAATTGGTCAAATATACAAATCTATTTTTTATTACTTTATGCTAAATTGTAGGAATTTAAATGAAAGGAAAAGATAACTATAACTCGGTAGATTATTCTTATGTTTTTTCTGCTAAAAAGAAATTGGAGTTAGAGCACGGCAAAAAAGTGCTACTAATTTTGGCAGAATGAAGAATAAGTGGACTGCTGCCGCTGTTATCGCGTTAGCCTCAGGTTCAGTGGTTTTGTTTGTGCCAACTGGAAAAGCGCAAGCAGCTGAAGCTGATGCTGGTGTGAAGACAGAACAAGTTGAGACTAATAAGCAAACTGATCAAGCACAGCAAAAACAAGTAAAACAACCTACGCAGGGTGAAGACGAGATGATCAAACTGATCAAGATACACCAGATCAATCGGTAGGTGATGATGATACTGATAAAGGTTATTATGAAAGTCAAAATCAACCTGTAAATACACCTGATCATATTAAAGGCAACGTTCAAGATGCATGGGACCAAGGTTATAAAGGTGAAGGCATTGCTGTAGCTGTAATTGACTCTGGAGCAGATCCAAGTCATAAAGATTTCCAAACTGCACCCACTAATCTTAAGTTTTCTAAAGAAGACATGGAAAAGATCATCAAGAAGTTAGGTCATGGTCGTTACGTAAGTCCTAAGTTTCCTTATGTGCATAACATGATCACAGGTGATGATGATCAAATTAAAGAAAATAACCAAGATGCAGTAAAAGATGGCTCTCACGGCCAACATGTATCCGGAATTATTGCTGCTAATGGTCAGCCCGATAATAAAAATGGTGAATATGTTGTTGGAGTAGCACCAGAAGCTCAACTATTGTTCTTAAAGTATTTTAGTGATGATGGAACTACGGGTGATGTAGCCGAAGCGATCTATGATGCAGTTAATGCTGAAGCTGATGTGATTTCACTATCTCTTAATAGTGCACCTAATGTGCCCAACTTGAATAACGCCGATCAAAGAGCAATTCGTTATGCTGTTGATCATGGGGTTGTTATTTCCGTTTCTGCCTCCAACGATGGTAATTCTGCATCAATTGATGCATCAAATAATGTTTCTGATAAGAATGACTATTATCCTAATTAAAATTTAGGTAATTACAAGCCATTTAATTCAGGTGATATTGGTGATCCTGCTGACTCTCCAGACGCCATTACTGTAGCGGCTGAAAAATCAGAACAAGATGAAGACAGTGACATGGCAGATTTTACTTCTTGGGGACCACTTCCTGATTATACTTTAAAGCCAGATGTATCAGCTCCGGGTGTGGATATTATTTCAACAGGAAATGATAATAAATAGTACTTCAATGGCAACACCATTTAATTCAGGTGTAGCTGCTTTAGTTATTCAATGACTAAAAAAGACCAATCCTAATTTACATGGTGCAGCTTTAGTTCAAGCAGTGAAGGGCTTGATAATGAGTACTGCTAATCCACAGTTAGACGTAAATAGTGATAATTCTGCTATTGTGTCTCCTCGTAGACAAGGTGCTGGTCAAATTAATGCTGGTGCAGCAACATCATCACCAGTTTATATTACTGCCGATGATGGAACTAGTTCACTTAGCTTACACAATATTCAAGATTCAACTAATTTCAACTTAACTTTCCATAATTTAAGTGACAAGGAACAAACTTATACCTTTGATGATTTGGGTGGAGGATATACTGAAGATCGTGATCCAGATACTGGATTGTTTAGTGATGTCCAATTAGCAGGTGCACGTGTTGATGGAGAAAATAGTATTACTATTGCTCCAAATTCAACTGCTAAATTTGCCTATACTTTAAAGCTGACTGGTTTGCAAAAGAATCAATTAGTTGAAGGATATTTGCATTTTGCAGGTAACAACGGTCAGGTAGATCTTTTTGTACCATATCTTGGTTATTATGGTGATATGACTAATGAGCACGTCTTTGATAAAAACGCTAATGAAGACAATACTGATATTTTAGGCAACCGTCTTACTAATGAAGATAATTATCCACGTGGTATTGCCGATGAATATTCATTAAAGCAATTTGTTAAGCAGAAAAAACAAGATAATGCCGATTATAAATGGCAACAAGCTACTCAAGTTTATGATAGTGGTAAAGTTGCATTTTCACCTAATGATGATAATGAGAGTGATTATGTATTACTATTTATGTACTTAAAACAAAATATCAAGGATCTTAAGATTGAAGTCCTTAATGACAAGGGTGAAGTAATACGAGTAGTTACTGATGCAAAAGACGTAGCTAAATCATATTATGACAATCACAGCTCTGAAACTACGGTAAGTACAGATGAGTATAAATGGGACGGTAAAGTTTACAATAAAAAGACCGGCAAAATGGAAGTAGCGCCAGATGGTCAATATACTTATCGCTTCATAGCAACACTTTATAATAAGGGACCTCATCAAGTTCAAACTCATGATATGCCAATTATCATTGATACGACTAAGCCTGTATTTAAGAGTTTCAATTATGATACTCAAACTAATACTCTAACTGGTAGCTATGAAGATACTGGTGTTGGCTTCACTGATTATTCATATGGTACTGTTACTATTAATGATAAAGTTTTCGGTTTCAAATTAAATGAAGGCCAAAATCAGTTTGACAATGATGATAAAACTAAAGGTCATTTCACTGTTAAATTGGATGCTGAGGAACTCGCAGCTTTAGCAAATACTCAAAATAAAATTACTATAGCTGTGAGTGATGCTCCAGATAATACGGCTAGTGAAACTAGGAATATTGCGCCAGTTGCAGGTAAAGCTGAAGTTAGTGTTTGGAATGCAATTACTGGTATGCCATTTGATACCAACAGTGCTGATTATCATGAAAATAAAAAAGTCGTAAATTGCAATAATAAATTGAACACTTACGCTGTTTGATAGATTTTATCTAAT